>NZ_VXCS01000022.1:0-84168 GCF_052850545.1 Pseudoalteromonas sp. 1181_04 | reverse complement strand
CAGAAATGCGCTAGAGTGGCCATCTTCATCGCGCTCAAAGTACTCATTCAGTAAGTTTGGTTACACTACTCTTAAAAATCATCATATTGCGGTTACATTTATGCAAAACTGTGATGTGGCACTATTGTTTTTCCTAAAACCTAAAACCTAAAACCTAAAACCTAAAACCTAAAACCTAAAACCTAAAACCTAAAACCTAAAACCTAAAACCTAAAACTTTTTTTCTTCACTTAACCGATAAATCATATTTAAGCACCAGTGCATCAATATAACGGGCACGAAGGGTATGTTGTTTTTCGTGTTCGGCACCATGACTAAGCGCGCGATTTAATAGTTTTAAAGCAGGGTGTAATTTGCTTCGCTCTGCTTGTGTGAGGTTTGGCTTTGTGCGTAATTCGGTTATATCATCTACAACTAAGCGACCAATATCAACGGCGGCGATTTCTTCAATTAAGCCATTTTGAGTTAGCACACCGTATTTACTGCATAAAAATTGTTGCCATACTTGTTGTAGGTGCTCTTCTAATTCACAACCAAATAGCTCTTCGTTAAATTCAAACCCTTGTTGAGCTAACTTCGTTAAACTTGCACTGTATTGCTGTGCAAAGTAGTTGAAGGCTTGACTGGATGAATCAATTTTTTGCTTGGCTAAGCCTTGTCCCCAGTTAACGCATCCTCTTGGATAGAAGTCGTCGTATTCTTCGCATTCATATAAACCAGAGTAAGAGCTACAACTAAGCTGATTTTTAATACAGTAACTGGGTTTTGGAAATAACCCGTTTTGTTGCCAAATTGCAAGAGTATCTTCATCGATTGCTAAGGCATGACAAAGCTCTTCGCTGTGATAAAAATGGGTTGCTAAAAATCGTGATAAACGCATAAAAGTGCACTCAAGGTTAGAAAATAAATATACTGTTCATTTATACAGTTGTTTATTTTGGACTAAGCACCTCTACAACACAAGTAATTTAATTAATTAGTTATGCAACACTCGGAAAACGCCTGCTTTTATGTTACAACTACGGCAAGTTTTTTTAAGATTAATTTTTTATGCGCACCCTAGAACAAATTAAACAAGCAAGCCTCATCACAGCAATTAAAACGCCTTATTTAGCCAGTGGTGAAATTGACTTAGCCACCTATGATTATTTAGTTGAACAGCAGATCGCCGCCGGTGTTGATGGTATTGTGGTCGGTGGAACCACAGGTGAAGGCCAGTTAATGAACTGGGAAGAGCATTTAATGCTGATTGCGCACAGCGTTAATAAGTATGCAGATAAGTTGGTGATTGTTGGTAACACTGGCAGTAACAATACCCGCGAAGCCGTTAAAGCGACTGAGTATGGCTTTGCCAGCGGTATGGACGCAGCGCTACAAATTAACCCTTATTATGGCCGCACATCGATTGCCGGTGTGATTGAACACTTCAAACGAGTGCTGGCAATTGGTCCGGCATTTATTTACAACGTAGCAGGGCGTACAGGACAAGATTTAACCCCTGACATTATTGAGCCGTTGGCACAACATGAAAACTTTATTGGCGTAAAAGAGTGCGGTGGTAATGAGCGCATTAATCACTATGAGCAACAAGGTATTGCCTGTTGGTCTGGTAATGACGATGAAGCACATGATGCTCGCCATACTTATAAAGCGCATGGCGTGATCTCGGTAACCTCTAATTTAATTCCTGGCTTGTATCGTCAATTAATGGACAGCAAAAGCGACGCGCTGAACGCGTCATTACAACCTTTGATCAGTTGGTTGTTCTGTGAGCCAAATCCAATTGCAATTAATACTGCATTGATGATGACAGGTGCAGTCAAGCCTGTATTTAGATTACCTTATGTGCCATTAAATGAGCAGCAGCAAGTGCAAGGGGTTACGTTGATCAATCAACTTGATGATGTTGCTGTTGTAGGTGGCTCTAAAGCCACACCATTAAATTTAGAAAATACAATTATTCTGCCATAATTTAGTTTGGGCTTTAAAAGATCGCCAACCATTGTTGTTATTGCTTAGCAAAGTATGCTTTGAAAAGGTCAAACACAAAAATGGCTGTAGAAGAGAAAAGGTAATTCTAGTTGGTTTATATATTTAAAAACTAACTGTTTGCCTTAAATTGCTGTATAATTTGCGACCCTTGATAATGTGGCCGCAGGTTATACAGCATGAATTTTAAATCTTTTAGTTTTGCCCCTGAACTTCTTCAGGCGTTAGATGAACTTAACTATCACACCCTTACGCCCATTCAACGTAATGCTATTCCAGCAGTACGTAAAGGCAAAGATGTTTTAGCCAGTGCCCAAACAGGCACCGGTAAGACAGCTGCTTTTGCTTTACCAATTATTCAAAAATTATCTGAAGTTGAATACACAAAAACTAATGCGCCACGTGCCTTAGTGCTAGCACCAACCCGTGAGCTTGCAGAGCAAATTGCCAATAATTTTACTGATTTTGCAAAGTACACCAAGCTTAAAACTGTGAGTTTATTTGGCGGTGTTAGTACGGTAGGTCAAGCTAATGGCTTAAAAGCGGGTGTCGATATCGTAGTCGCAACACCGGGTCGTTTACTGGATCATATTCGTTTAGGTAATCTAAGCCTTGCTGACGTACAACATCTTGTGCTCGATGAAGCTGACCGTATGCTTGATATGGGCTTTATTGGTGATATGCAAACAGTGATCAATGGCTGTGCTGAAGATCGCCAAATTTTGTTGTTCTCTGCAACATTCCCAGCGGCAATTAAACAGTTTGCTAGCAAAGTACTCAAGCAAGCTGAAATTGTCCGTGTTGATCAAACCAACAGCACTGCTGCAACCGTTCATCACGTGGTTTATCCAGTTGAAGAGCGCCGTAAACAAGAGTTGCTTTCTGAATTGATCGGTAAGAAAAACTGGCAGCAAGTGTTAGTGTTCGTCAACATGAAAGAAACGGCTGATGAGCTAGTTAAAGAATTAAACTTAGATGGTATCCCGGCTGCTGTGTGCCATGGTGATAAAACCCAAGGTAACCGTCGTCGTGCATTAAGTGATTTCAAAGCGGGTAAAGTACGTGTGCTTGTGGCTACAGAAGTTGCCGCTCGCGGGATTGATATTGATGACCTACCACGTGTAATTAATATTGACTTACCATGGCTTGCTGAAGATTACGTACACCGTATTGGTCGTACAGGTCGTGCCGGTAAACAAGGTCAAGCAATCTCATTTGTTAGCCGCGAAGAAGAAAATATGTTGTTTGAAATTGAAACCTTAATCGGTCAAAAAATTCAGCGTGAATACTTGCCGGGTTATGAAGTAAGTAACCGTGAAGTACTGATTGATAAAATTGGCAAAAAACCATCGCATTTGCGTCGTAGCCATTCAAATAAACCATCAGGTCAAGCAACTGGTGAAGCGCGAGCTAAAAACCGTTCACGTATCTCAAACGTACGTAAAACCCTCAAAGGTGCCAAACTTTCGTTAAAGAAATAATGGTATAAGTTAAGTCATTAACACAAAAAAGCCTCAATAAATGAGGCTTTTTTGTGAACAGTGAAAAACTACTTAGCTATTTTTCTCAAGCATAGATAACGCTAATGCTTCAGCGGCCTTTATACCGTCAATGCCTGCGGAAAGAATACCACCTGCATAACCCGCACCTTCACCGGCAGGGTATAGGCCTTGGGTATTGATACTTTGCATGCTTTTATCTCGTTTAATGCAAATTGGTGATGAGGTACGGGTTTCAACGCCGGTTAATAAACCATCGTTCGATGAAAAACCACGAATTTGCTTATTAAATGCAGGAATTGCTTCACGAATGGCATCAATTGCATATTTAGGTAACACATTTGCTAGATCAGTGAGTTTGATACCTGGTGTGTATGAAGGCTTTACATCGCCTAAGTCACTTGAATCTTTACCTTTCAAGAAGTCGCCAATTAACTGTGCCGGTGCATCGTAATTACTACCACCTAGTTCAAAGGCTTGCTCTTCTAGTTTTCGCTGCAGATCAATACCGGCTAATGGATGACCTGGGAAATCTTCTTCAGGAGAAATTCCCACAACAATGGCACTGTTAGCGTTGCGTTCGCTGCGAGAATACTGACTCATGCCATTTGTTACCACGCGACCTTCTTCCGAGGTTGCTGCGACCACAGTACCGCCTGGGCACATACAAAAACTGTAAACAGTACGGCCACTGTGACAATGGTGAACCAGTTTGTAATCTGCAGAGCCAAGGATCGGGTTACCAGCATTATCACCAAAACGGCATTCATCGATCATAGATTGTTTGTGCTCAATTCTAAAACCAACTGAAAACGGTTTTGCTTCAACGTAAATCCCTTTATCGTATACCATTTTAAATGTATCACGTGCGCTGTGACCTACCGCAAGCACAACATGACGGGTATCAAGTTGTTCACCGGAGGATAATTTCAGTCCTGTTACTTGGCCATCATCAAGTAGGATGTCATCAACGCGGGTGCTAAAACGAATTTCACCGCCGAGCGCTTCAATACTTGCACGCATTTTTTCAATCATCGTAACCAGCTTAAAAGTACCAATATGCGGTTTGCTGACATACATAATTTCTTCTGGTGCGCCCGCAGCTACAAATTCAGTGATCACTTTACGACCATAATGCTTTGGATCTTTAACTTGGCTGTAAAGTTTTCCGTCAGAGAATGTTCCTGCGCCGCCTTCACCAAATTGCACGTTTGACTCGGTATTTAGAGTACGTTTTCGCCAAAAAACGAAAGTGTCTTTGGTACGTTCACGTACTTCTTTACCACGTTCTAAAATAATGGGTTTAAACCCCATTTGCGCCAGTATTAAACCAGCAAACAGTCCACAAGGGCCAAAGCCTATTACCACAGGACGTTCTTGAATTGTTGCTGGTGCTTGAGCAACAAATTTATAGCTGGTGTCAGGGGCTGGTTTTACATGTTGGTCTTTAGCAAACTGAATTAATAATTGCGCTTCATTATCAACCTCAATGTCGAGGGTATAAATAAGTAAAATGGCGGTTTTTTTGCGGGCATCGTAACCACGTTTAAAGACATTAAAGCTATGGAGTTGGCTGTTATCAATGCCAAGTTTAGTTATAATTGCTTGCTTTATGGCATCTTCGCCATGATCAAGTGGCAGCTTAATTTCTGTTAAACGTATCATATTTAGTCTCTGTTAGGTGTCTTAGCAATCGCTGACGCGAGTTGCTCACAATAGCGGACTATTTTACGTTAATTTAAGCCTCGATGGCAGCGATTATTTATTGTATTTTGGCTGTGGTTGGGTATGATCTCCAGCTGTATTAAGATATGTTAGGCAAACGTTAAAATGGCATTTGTAGTCACTGAAAACTGTATAAAGTGTAAATACACTGACTGTGTAGCAGTGTGTCCAGCTGATGCGTTTTATGAAGGCCCTAATTTCTTGGCGATCAGTCCGATTGATTGTATTGATTGTGGTTTATGTGTTCCAGAATGCCCCGCTGAAGCAATTTATCAAGAAGATGAATTACCTGATTCGCAACAAGAATTCACCGAACTGAATGCCGAACTTGCCCTTATTTGGCCGCGTATCACTGATGTAAAACCAGCCCCTGAAGATGCCGATACCTGGAATGGTGTGGCCGATAAATTAAAGTTAATTGAGACCTAAAATCTCAGCTTTTTGCCTTGGTTAGTTAATTAAAATAACATTTTTGCAATCAAAATATTAACAAATGTACCTGCGTGAATTACAATTGCTACTTAACTTACTCATCCGAGTAACTGAGTATTAAATGGATGTTTATGCAGTATATAAAATTAATAACGTTACCTGTCTGGATTTTAGCTTTCGCTTTATGTAGTACGTTTGCACACGCTGAGCAACAACAATTTAGTTTAGCGCACATTGAGCAAGGTATTGATCTTGATGGGCAGTTGAGCGAACCGCACTGGCAACAAGCCACTTTAATCCCTTTACGCTATCAAAATGAACCCAATGAAAAAGGCACACCACCTGTAAAAACAGACGCTTATATCTATGAAGATGGCAACTATTTATATCTTGGTTTTGTTGCTTATGATAATGATGCCAGTCAAATACGTGCAGCACTTCGAGATCGCGATACATTATGGTCGGATGATAATGTCGCATTGATGATTGATACCTTCAACGATGAGCGAACAGGTTATGAGTTTTACGTAAACCCACTCGGTGCACAAGGTGATATGCGCATGACCGATACCGATGGCTGGACTGAAGACCCATCGTGGGATGCGATTTGGGACAGTGCGGGGCAAATAACTAACCAAGGTTATACCGTAGAGATGCGCATTCCGTTCACTGCATTGCGTTTTCCTAAAAATAAAGCCGATATGACTTGGGGGGTTGCGCTGTGGCGTAATTATCCTCGAGATGTTTTATATCAATTATCCAATGTAGGTTTTGATCGCGACGTGAAATGCAGTTTTTGCCAGTTTGATAAAATAACAGGCTTTAATGCCATGGAACCGAGCAAAAATATTCAATTAACACCGACCTTGACCGCTCTTCGCAATGATGCCAAAGAGGCTGTACCGAGGGACTGGAAAAATGGTGATATTGAGACTGAAGCTGGACTCGATTTACGTTGGGGTATCAGCCAAGATGCGGTTATTAATGCCACCATTAATCCCGATTTCTCGCAAGTAGAGACCGATAGTTTAGAGTTGGATGTCAATACTACATACTCTATTTATTATGCTGAGAAACGCCCGTTCTTTTTAGATGGTGCATCGTATTTCAAAAGCAGTTTATTTGAGCTTTTATATACTCGTACAATTGCCGAGCCTGAAATTGGCGCCAAAATAACCGGTAAAACAGATGCACATAGTTATGCCTTTATGTATGCCGATGATGAAAATACCAGTCTTTTTTTACCGACTAACCAAGGTTCTGGCTTTGCTAATTTAGCTGAAAAATCAAAGTCAGCGGTTGGCCGGTATCAATACGACATTGGCGAGCAGGGCACTATAGGAGTGATGAGTACCCACCGTGAAGCGAATGACTATCACAATACCGTACTGTCTGTAGATGGTAGTTATTGGTTTAATCAAACAGATAGTGTGTTGTATCAAGTTGCTACCTCTGATACTAAAAACTCCGCCTTTTTAACTGATAACTATGGCTTGGAGAAAAACCAATCTGATCAAGCTTATAAGCTCGAGTTTTCTCGCGAGAAAAGGGATTATAAGCTACTTGCCAGTTACGAAGATATTGGTGAGGATTATCGTACCGATGTTGGCTATCAAGAAAAAGTGGATTATAAAAAAGCGTTACTAGGCGGCGGGCAAACTTGGTACTTAGACGCAAGTGAGATGATAACCGAATATTCTTATAATGTTGATTGGGACAAAACCTGGGCGCAAGATGGTAGCTTGCTTGAAGAAGAGTACGAAGGGTATATTTTTTTAAAAGGCCAATTACAGTCATCCTTAGAGTTTGGTTTGATCCATCGTAATGAGAGCTATAAAGATGATTTTTATAATCAAAATATCGGCTTTATTTATGGTGGTTTTAACCCAAGCAAAGATTTACGTATTACGCTCTATAGTGAGTTTGGTAGTAAAATAGATTACAGTAATGAGCAGTTAGGTGATTTATTTACTCTAGAGCCAGAACTTACCTGGGACATCAATGATCATTGGCAACTACAGCTTGAACACAGTTATAGCCGTTTAGATAACCCACAAGGTGAAAATGTATTTACAGCGAATCTAACCGATTTACGAATTTATTATAAATTTAATATGCGCTCGATGCTGAAACTGATTTTACAGTTTGAAGATATCGACCGAAATCAAAATGCTTATTACTTTGCTGTAAATCACATCAACCGAGATTATGGCAGTCAGCTTGTTTACTCATATAAAATTAATGCACAAACATTATTTTACTTGGGTTATTCAGATAAAGGCTATCAAGATGACTCATTAAAAAGTATAGAACGCGATCAACGTACTTTCTTTACTAAATTAAGTTATGCATGGCAGCTTTAAATTACATTTAAAAAAAGCCCTTAGTATTTAACTAAGGGCTTTTTGTTGTTAGATCTATTTAAAGTCATAGTTGAATATTTCAATACATCTAATGTGTTATTTTAATGCTCTTTTATTGCATAGGTTGCTGCTATGGCGTCTCTTACCACAGGTTCAAGACTTTTCAATCCCCACTGTTTACCGGTCTCAATCGCTTTTTCAATTGGTTGGTTAAGCTCTATTGCGTTATAAAGTGCAATCAGTGCCCCAACTCGGTTACCACTTGCACAATGCAGTAATGTTGGGCTCTCAGATGCTTGCGCTAATAATTGCTGCAGTTTTTTTGCATTTTCGATATTGATATCGGCTCTTGATGAAATGGGCAGTGAAAAGTATTGCAGTCCTAAATTGGTCACTAAAGCCTGTTCATCCCAATTATTTTCCCCATCCCCGCGTAAATTAATCACATACTTTATACCTTGCTTTGCAAGCTGCTGAAATTGCTCTTTAGAAGGTTGTCCTGCAGTATAGATGTGTTGTTGCGGGTGCGCATAATTAGTTAATGCAACGGACCTTATATTTACTGATGGGAGTGGCTGCGCATAACTTGTTATGCTGATCAAAGAACATGCTAAAGTGATAATAAAAAATACTATTTTCATGATGTTAGATCTCGTTGAAGTTGCTAATAATGTGACAATTGTATAAGTAGTTACTATTATTAAAGCAGATAGTTTAGTTTTTCAAACACGTTAGAGTCACTTAATAATAATGCCAGCAACAGCTGGCATTATTTATCGGTTATTAAGGTGTGTAATAAATTGGTGAGCCAGGCCCTACTGGCAGACCAAATACAAACACCCACAAATAAAACAGAGCAACCCAACCGACAAAGAAAATCATACTATAAGGCAGCATGGTGGCGACTAAAGTGCCTATTCCCATGTCTTTTTTATATTTAGTGGCAACGGCGAGTATCAAGCCAAAGTAACTCATCATTGGGGTGATCAAGTTGGTGACAGAATCACCAATTCGATAAGCCGCCTGAATGGTCTCTGGCGCATAGCCAATTAACATGAGCATAGGTACAAAGATAGGCGCAGTGATTGCCCATTGTGCAGATGAAGAACCTAAGCTTAGATTAACTAATGCACACATTAATATAAATAACACAAATACTTCAGGACCAGTCAGATTGAGGGCTTGTAACATAGCAGCGCCATTTATGGCTAAAATAGTCCCTAAGTTAGTCCATTTAAAGAAGGCAACAAACTGCGCGGCAAAAAATACTAATACAATGTACATGCCCATTGAGCTCATACTTTTGCTCATCGCGTTGATCACGTCTTTATCATTTTTCATGGTGCCTACTACACGGCCATAAACGAAACCGGGTATACCAAAGGTAATAAAAATAAATACCACAATCCCTTTAGAAAAAGGCGAGTGGGCAAATAAACCTGTTTCAGGATGGCGCAAAATGCCATCTGCAGGCACGATTGTCCAAGCAAGTAGTAGCGATACTAACAATAAAGAAAATCCAGCCCATTTTAAGCCTGATTTTTCTTTAGCTGTTAAGCCTTCTATATTATTTTGCGCCAGATCAGCACTGGCTTCATCGGGGTTGTATTTTCCAAGGCGGGGTTCAACGATTTTTTCAGTCACGAAGGTGCCTAATACGGCAATCAGTAAAACTGAAATCATCATAAAATACCAGTTTGCTTCAGCGCCAACTTGGTAAGTTGGATCAATCATTTGTGCTGCCGGAGTCGTAATACCTGCAAGCAATGGATCAATCGTACCTAACAATAAATTAGCACTGTAACCGCCCGATACACCGGCAAAAGCTGCGGCTAAGCCCGCTAATGGATGACGGCCTAAACTATGGAAGATCATTGCGGCTAAAGGAATTAATACAACATAACCAAGTTCAGATGCGGTATTAGATAATATAGCGGCAAATACCACCATAAAGGTAACTAAGCGTTTAGATGCCCCCATTACCATGCCACGCATTGCAGCAGATAATAGCCCTGAATGTTCGGCAACGCTGACACCTAATAGTGCAACAAGCACAGTTCCTAAAGGGGCAAAACTGGTAAAATTAGTAACAAGACCGGTGACGATACGTTGTAAGCCTTCAGCACTTAATAGACTCACAACTTCGATAACGCCGTCAGGTTCACGACCGGCGGAGCCAATTGGGCGAGGATCAATTGCACTTAATCCAAACCAATCAGCAATACCACTGAAAACAATAATGGCCACACAAAATAGGGCAAACAAGGTGATTGGGTGGGGTAACATATTCCCCAAAAACTCAACCGAGGCTAAAAATCGGTTAAATAATCCCGATTGTTTTTCTTCACTCGATGAGTCGGCAGTGTCGACGGCTTTTGACATAGCAAGGCTCTTAAAATTGAAAAATTTCCGCAATCTATCATTTTTAAGCATGATTATCATTAATAAACGGTGGTTTACCAGATGGGTACGATAAACTGTTAATTAGGCTATAGAATTCCTTTGAATAGTAACGGATAGCGACGTAATCGCTGGCCAATATAGTCATCCGCTAAGATTTGCTGGCAAATATCTTCAATATCATCAGAAGCTTCAAACACCCAGTCGAATCGTTCAATTGCAGTTAAAAATCCTCGCTTTAGGAACCGTTGTTGCCGATACTCCTCGAGATTACCTTTAATTATGGCAAGCTTACTTTCATCGTCGCGTAATTGTTGCACAACCTTGGCTATAAAATCTGTATGTTGGTTGTGCTTATTAGCTGGGCGAATGCGCGGTTTGCTGTTATACACAATTACACCTCATTGATTATATTTTCCAGCTTTTTAAGGAAGTCATCTTTATGCTTTTCATGTTCATAATCGAGATGATAGGTGTTATGAAAACCAAATCGAAGCAACACGCCACTGCCTTTAAGGTAAATGGTATAACCATCAATATCTGAAAATGCGGTTAATCCTTTATAGTGTTTTCCTTCATTATTTATCTCACCATGTTGGATGATCTGCTCATAGACAGCTAATATTTGTTTTCCTTCGATGTCATTTTTCATCACTACTCCAAATGTTGCTTTGATAATTAAATTGATACGAAACCTAACTCTATTTAGTTTATACCATGTAATGATAAATGATCGAAAAGTTCACCGATGTCGCAAAATTACAATCAGCTAAGAAAGCGACCATGCTAAGGTGTATTTATTTTAGGGATAACAATGATGAAGTCTAAATATATTACGCTGTTGTGGGTCTTTTTGTACTTTTCAAGCAGTCAACATTTGTTAGCAAATGAGTCAAATTTGGTTTTAAAAAACCAACAGGGCGAACTGTTCGAGCTGAATAAAATCGTTGGCAAAAAGCCTGTGTATTTAAAATTTTGGGCAACGTGGTGTAAGCCTTGTATGGAGCAAATGCCACACTTTCAGCAGGCCTATGAACAGTATGGAGATACAATTGATACAATAGCGATTAACATTGATCTAAATGATGATCCTACTGCTGTTGCAGCTGTTAAAAAACAGTTTAATTTAACCATGCCTATCATGAGTGATCATACCGCAAAAGTTGCTCAGCATTATCAATTTATAGGCACTCCTTTTCATGTATTACTCGATAAAACGGGCAAAGTGATTTTTCAAGGCCATGAAGCAGATAAAGCACTTGATAATACACTGCGATTATTATCACATGACGGCATGGTGGCAAAGGCCCACTTGTTAGATGAAGGTAATAAGCAAGCTGCGACTGCTTTAGTTATTCCAGAGCATGGCTTAAAGGCAATATTATATACGGCAACGTGGTGTGATTGGTATTTAGCTGATACTCGCCCGAAGATGGCAACAAACTGTGCCGCAGCTCAAAAGCAAATCAATCTATTAACCAATCAGGGAATTGATACTGAAGCTAGGGTTAGCCAATTATGGACAGATCAAGCAGCTGTTGATGAATATATCGAAAAATTTAAAGTCATACATCCGGTGTACATTGATCACGGTAATGATTTATTTATTGATAATAAAATCAGTAGTGTGCCTACCTTGGTCATTTATAAAAATGGACTCATGGTCAATCGTATCAGCGATTTTTCTAGCCCTGTAAATTTGCAAAGTAAGTAATAATTTGCTTTGAAAATGAGCAAATCTAGCCTATCCTCTAGGCTCATTCATCAGTGAGCTTAGAGCATGATAGATAAGGCGTTATTACTTAAAACTCGCGAGTTATCAGATCGATTAATCGCCCTACAAACCCCTATTCGTATCTTAGATGCGATAAATTGGGATAAAAGCATAAAAGAAGAGTTTTTTAGACAAAAATGTCAAAAAAATCCACTGGTTGATAAAGCCTATTATCAGCAACGGGATCTAGGTTTTGTACCTAGCGAGCTACGCCAAGCATTTTCTGATCTAAACCGTAATATCATTAGCCAGCTTGGGCAACTCAATCCTATCGCTCAATATATGAGTAAAATGTGCAGCGAGTACAAAACAGTATTGAGTATGCTTGAATACCGTGGCACTGCTGAATTTCATGATTTATCTGTAGAGTTGTTTGGTCATCCAAAAGATTTATTTCATGCCGGTGAGCCATCGTTATCAGAGCTTGCAAATATGCTTGAGTTACCGCTCAAAAATCTATTGGCGGCCGATATTTTACCAGATGATCCTAAAAATATAGATGCTGATGAAGCCGTTCGAATTCTTGCTGAACAAGTACGTTTAAGCATGCCAGGTATCGATGTTGAAGTGGTTATTAGTGATGGGATCGTCAGTGATGCAGCTGCTGGTGCTAATAATATTAAGCTAAATCAAGACGTAAAGTTTTCTCAACGTGAGCTTGATATTTTAGAAGTACATGAGGGCTGGATCCACGTCGGTACAACCCAAAATGGTTTAGCTCAGCCATACTTAACCTGTTTAAGTAAAGGCACGCCAAGTTCAACAGTGACACAAGAAGGGCTGGCGGTACTAACCGAAATCATCACCCTTAAATCAACCCCTCGTCGTTTAGCGAAGTTAGTAAATCGTATTCAAGCGGTGACCAAGGTAATTGATGGGGCTGAGTTTGTTGATATATATCGTGATTATGTTGCTCAAGGCTTGAGTAAAGATGAGAGCTATACATTGGCCCAGCGAGTATTTCGTGGCAGTACCGCAACAGGCTTGCCATTTACTAAAGATATCGCTTATATCAAAGGGTTTGTATTGGTTTACAATTTAATTCGGGTTGCGATACAACTTGGCCGCATCGATCAATTACCTTTGCTGTTAGTGGGTAAAATCTCGATTGATGACTTTAGACTAATATCGCAATTACATGATTTAGGTGTAATTGAAGACCCTAAGTTTGTTCCGCCACATTTTAAAGATTTACGCGGTTTAGCAACGTGGCTTAGTTTTGGCCGTTTTATTGGTGATTTGTCATTTGAACAGTTAGAAAACGACTATAAACCACTATTTATTTGATTTATATAAGTAAAAGACCATTTTAAAAAATGCTTTCTTGAATTACCCTCTGAAAAGGGGGATAAAAGTAACTTTTATATCAATAATTATCTCACTATCCGCTCGAATTTATTTTACACAATACATGTGGAGCATGATAACTATTCAATTGTTGATAAGTGGGGCTTTAGGTGTGAAAAAAGTTCAACCTACAGCTATTTATATTTTTACACAGTACTGTAGCAAGTGCTCAAATGTATCATGTAACTACGTGTCATCTTATTATGTGGTTTATTGACACCCGTTATTTAACTCAATCCACTTTATTGTACTTGGTAAATGATAGTGTGAAAGTCTTGGGAGTATGGGGTTTATCTAATCAGTTTATCTATAAGTATTTCGCAATAGGTATTTGAGTTGAAATAAAATAAAATACCCTTTATCTGATTGAAAAAGGGTATTTAGTATTGCTAATAATTTTAAATTAACACATTAGAATGAAAGGCGTGCACCTAGATAAAAACGGCGCGGTTCTACCCAATCAGTTGCTTCACCAAATGCAAAGTTACCATCACCGCTCGCTAATCCTTGCTCTACTGTAGTGGCTTGGTCATCCAGAATGTTGAAAATATCTAAGAAAAACTCGGCTTTATATTGATCAAAGTCATGAGTATATTTAACTCGGATATCCAATGTTCCGTATGATGGAGTAACCTCACTACCTACAGAGTTATCAGCCACCCAATTAGTTTCATAACCGCCAAATTCATAGGCCTCATCAACTTGTAGTGGTAAATAACGGCCTGAAATCAGTTGTGCTTTACTGTAGCGGGTACCTGAGTTCCAATTATAAACAGCACCGACTTCAAAATTATTATCGAAATAGTACGTACCTAATATCTTAAATTGATGCTCTACATTACCAGGTTGCTTACCGTACATGTTCGGTGCTCTTGGATCTAGAATTTCCCAGTCACCTTGGAAATCAGCATTACCATCTGAGTTAGAGTTACCTTTAGCATCATTATGAGTATAAGACGCTAACATAAACCAGTTATCAGCGCGTAGTTTTTTAAATGTGACCTCAATACCTTCATAATCTCGTTTAGCACCTGCTAGTGTACCAATAACGTAGTTTGAACCTGGATTCTCATCGTAACCAAAATAAGAAAGTGGCAATTCAAGACTTGTACCAGCCATGTAGCCATCTTCAGAATAAATACTCAAGTCATAATCTTCCATAATATCTTTGGTAGTGCGCTTGGTATATGTTACTGATATGTTTGTACTGTCTGTTAAGTTAGTAGAATAACCAATTAAATACTCATCAGTATAAGGGGTTTTTGTACTTGGCGAGAAAAATGCATCTTGCTGTTTTGCACCTCCGCGCGTTCTAAACGTTACCCAATCATCATTAACATAAACTCTTTCCTCTAATACAGATCCTGTTAGGTTACCAGCAAATGAAGTCATATCAGTACGAAGAGGATCGTAGTAACGCCCACCAAATGCCCACACTTTGGAGTCACCATCACCAAAAATATCGTAAATAACACTTAAGCGAGGCGCAACTTCCCAATCAAAAGTAAAGATAGTTTCCCCTGTTGATGCAATATGATCCCATTTCTCAGCTCTTAAGCCTGCTTTTATCGTTACGTTATCAATTGTAAAAGTGTCTTGTAAGAAAGCCATTTTGCCTTTGGTTTCTAATTTTGAAGTAGCTTGCTGAACTTGCTCTATTTGGTATGCATTTACATCACCTGTAGGGTTATTTGCAGTACTGTCAAAAACAATGGCTTTTACTTCATCATCGCTAATAACACCATCATTATTTAGGTCTGCGCCATGTAAGTTACCACTATCATTCAAAGCTTGTGCTACACGAGTATAATCAGCCGCTGCTAATCCTTTCTCACCCGTCCATTGGCCCGTCGCATATGTTTCAAATGTTACGCCACTGTCTGATGCTGCTATTGAATTATATTGAGGTCCACCATTGTAGACACTATTAGAAATATTCTCATTAGTCTCTACAGAATAACCAGCCTCAAAAGTATGATCACCAAAGTCAGTGTCTAAGTAATACGTAAAATCTATGTAAGCAGCTTTTTTATTTCGCTCACGAATTGTATCGGCACCTAAACCACCAATATCTGTTTGTGACTGTGAAGGTGAGGTACTTAAAAAAGCAATATCACTGCGTGTTGATTTATCTAAAGCGACAGTAGAAAACTCCGCTTCGTGCTCCATATACCCAGCATTAATAATAAAGTCATCCCATGAATGAGAGTAGTCTATTTTATAATTGTCACCACCCGTTTTTTGTGTTCTTTGGCGGTTATATACGGTTGTTGTTGAACGTGATCCTGATAAATCTCTTGGGTCATTGAAGTAAGTAAAAACAAGGCGGTCTCTGTCTGTCGCTTGCCAAGTTATTTTACCAAATCCTAAATCTGTATCATCTTCTACAGTATGGCTAAACTCACCCGTTTCTGTATTCGTTATATCGTCTTCGCGGTTTTTTAGCTGGTAAGATGCGAAAAACCATAGTTTATCTTTAATAATTGGGCCGCCAAGCGTGATAGCAGTATCATAGGTCGAAAACTTATTTTTACTTTTTGATTCATTGTCATAATCACCAACAAGGCTATCATTTTGGAAGTAGTAGTTTATTGAACCATGAAATTCGTTACCGCCCGATTTAGTTATAACACGAGATACTAAGCCAGCTCCGCCAGCATATTTAGCTTCAATACCGCCAGTTAAAACTTGCTGCTCTTGAATAATTTCTGAATTTATATTGCCGCCAGCTGTACCGTCCGCATTATCAGTAACATTTACGCCATCAATATAATAAACGTTATCAGATGAACTACCTGCTTCACCGCCTATATCAACATAGTTCACACCCGATTTAGATGATGGATTACCATTTGTTGAAGGTTTAACGCCAGGGACTAACTGTAAGTAGCTTTGAAAGTTCCTGCCTGTTGGGAGTGATTCTGTCATATCTAGCGTTACATCTAGACCTGTAGATGACGACGTTGTATCGATAGCAGTAACTGAACGACCTGAAACAACTATTTTTTCAATGTCGCTGTTACCATTAGCAGCATCAACAGCGTAGTTTAAATTTAAGTTTTTATCAGTAATAACGCGAACATTTTTTGCTTCAAAAGGCTGGATAGATGCACCTGTAATGTCAATTATATATTGACTTGACGGGTCTAAGCCTCGTAATGATACATAACCATTACTATCTGAAACAGCTTGCTTTCCAATTAAACTTTCAGGAGATTTCGCAGATACAGTTGCGCCTGCTATAGGCTGCCCCTGTTTATCAGTCACTCTTATTTTTAAACCACCTGTATCAGCAGCATATACATTACTTGAAATACTAACAGCTGCAGCGACGGTTGCCGCTAGTAATTTTTTGTTGAATTTCTTCATTTATATTTTCCCTAAATATTTTTATTAGAATTTACATTACATGTCATTAATTAAAATAGCACAAATGTTAATAAAGTAAATATTTAGTTTTTATGATTTTTAAGTGTGAATCTATTGGTGTTTTTTTGTTTTGTAGAATGTTTATTGCTGTTGTTTGTTAAATAATAATCATGTCTGGTGAGTAATTATAGTGTCAGGTAAATTGCTAAGTAGCAAAGTTATAACTTTGTATGGCTTTGTTTTTAATAAATAAGTTTAATAAGAAAGGTGTTTTTTTAATCGTCAAAATCAATATTCTAGTTAAGAAATTGACGTTATTGTTTTGTTAATTGGAATGTTGCTATTAATGGCTGTATATTTGAGGTATAAAATTCGCAGTTATATGCAACTGCGGCTTTCGATGTATAGATCCAAGCTAATTTATTTATGACCAAAGAAATAATAGCTTGCCAATTAACTAGTCAGTACTTGGCTGTGAACTTGTGCATTTAATATTACAACTTTTGCACGTTTGAAGAAGTTAAACTCAGCTGCCGTTGCTAGAGAATATGCGCCCATCATATGACTGATGATCAGATCACTATTATTTTGGTAGCACAATAGCTTCACTCACAACATCAATGCTGTTTAGGGTTGGACCTACTAATACAGATTCAATAAGCTCTCTGTGTTTTTTTATTGAGTTTATTGGATAAGCTGCTTTATCTAACATTAAACCGCTGAATGAATCATAAATGCCGATATCTAAGTAGTACCAATGTTTGATCTTACGAATAGCTTGATCCATTACTGATAGAGCGCTGGTTACGCAGCTGGCAACCATCAAAGCTTCTGGCTCTACAATTGCACGTCCCGTTTCTCGTAGCTGTACAAGCGCATCATTAATTAAAGCTCAAGTGCATCACGAATATCCGCATCACGCTTAATTGGAGGGTATGAATAGTATACTCACTTGTTCCACCTTGGCTGACAACAAAATCAACTTCACAGCTTGTTGCTAAGTCAAAGCTAGACCTTCTTCCAGTAGGACGCAAAAACAGCCGCGTATGATGAAGTGCAAAATGTAAGGTAATGCGCAGCTAAGAGCACTTTACTGTTGACGTACAGCTTCACAGTGAAGAACCATTCATGACGCGCCATGATAATAAAAGCAGTGTTTACTTTCTAAAATAGAAATATCAAAAAAGTAAATAAGATTTTTTATTTTAACAGAGCGTAGCGAAAATCTCGGGGGGCTTGTCCCAGTCTGTACTATCGAAAACATGGAACTTCAAAGAAATACGCATCACGTTTTTAGGATAATGTCCCATTTTGTGTGGATATCAAAATATCAAAATATCGATATAAAGTGTTCTCAGAACCTTATAAATCAGAGATGAAAGCAATTATTCAAAAGATTGGTTACGAATATGATATTGATATAATTGAGTTAGAAATACCATAAGATCATATTCATATGGTAGTTCTAAGTGAGCCGAAAATGTCACCTAGTAAAATAATGCAGGTAGTAAAGAGTATTTCGGCGAGAGAATTCTTTCGACTTTATTCAGACATAAAGAGGCGATACTTTTTTGTGGTAAGTTGTGGACTCAGAGTTATTTTGAAGAAATGATAGGAAATGCAAACGAAGGTACGATCAGAGCGTATGTGCAAAACCAGCTAATCGAATTAGATAGTAAAGAAAAGCACGGCGCTCAGTTAGGGCTCATATAAACGTAGTCGCTTGCGGTCGATTCTTTAATAATCATTGAGTTGAAAGTGTTTTTTGCTTTGTTTTCGACAAGTAAAATTAATCTTTATAAATATCTGGTTTATAGTAGGTTTTATAAATAGTCATAATTCGTTCAGCGATTTCAGGAGCAAAATTAGCATAGTGATATTGCTTTATGGGCTGGTGCATTTTAGCACTTTGCATAAGTGTATCTATTTGCTCAATCATTTCAGCGCCAACTTGGGTTCTGCTACAGGCAAAGTAGCCGCTATTAAACTCTGGGTATTCTATGATCTCACGACTATCTAGTTCAGCATATTGCTGCGGAGTTAAAAAGTGTTTAACACTCACGTCATAGTCAATGATCATATCAACACGCTTATGTAGGAGTAGTTTTGCTAACCGGGAAAAATCACCCGAACCAATTATGGGCACAATTTGATGTTGGTACATTGTCAGTATACTATCAAGTTCTTGATAACTAGTAGATGTAAGTATGGCAAAGGTGTGTTTATTTGCGAGTAACTTTGATATTGAAACTTGTTCAGGCAAATCTTTGAGTGTGTCTTTCAGTCCAAATACTCTGCGTTGCAAGAACATGGAAGAGGGCATAGCAGAGAAAATAAATTGTTTTTTGCGCTGAGGTGTTTTCAATATATTAAAACTACACACATCGGTTTGACCAGAGAGCTGCTTTAGCAGGCGAGCAACGTTAGTTGTGTATTGCTCTACTTTAAATTTATGACTGAGTGCTTGTGTAAAAGCAGCAAGGTAGCGCTCATCAGCAATTGATTTCTCTTCTGCAGTGAGAAAATACTCATAAGACAAAAGGGTAACAGCTTGCTTTGCATAGGCAAGGCTCGGCAGCATAAAAGCACAGAAAATGAGTAGCAGAATTTTCATACAAGTTCCTTTTTGTTATTATTAAAATAACAAGAAACTTTAATTTTGTCTTTTAAAAAAAGCCCTTGCGGGCTTTATATAATTAACGTGCATTGGTGCTTTCAAAAATTTTATCGGCCGATGCAGCAACGAAACCGGTATATAGTTCACCATCAGGTTTCGCATAACGCAGGGCAAACTCATAAAAACAACTAGGTACGCTCATCGTCGTGTCACTAAACTCTACGGCAAAGTCATCGGCAAGGGTTGATGATTGCTCAAGTAATACCTCAGGTGAGCCTTTTACTTCCCCGCCTGAAATATTAAGGGCAAAACCGGCATCTTTAAGCGCTTGGTTAACGTCTTCAATTTTATCAAATTTGGCAAGTTCATTAATGTTCACGGTGAAATGATTAGCACGGTAACCCCATGCTGACATCCACGCTGCATATTCGCTTTCAGCCAGTAACTGTTTATAAGTTTCAGAGCTTACTTGCCAATGGGTGCCTGAGTATAAGAAGTTTTCTGCGGTTACGGCATCTGCATCTATGCTGGCAACCAGCTCATTAACGATGGCTTGCAGTTGCTCAGAACATTGCTCTACAAGTAATTCAGAAATAAATACTTTTGGTTGCTTTGGATCGCTATGCTCATAATGTTTAGCATACAATTTTTTAGCTTCAAAATGATATTCACCACATTCTTTATAACCGACGGCTAAGAAATGGGCGGCTAACTTTTCCAGACCAATTTTTTCATGATTGAAAGTGCGTAGTGCAATATGGTCGTTGATCACATCATCTTGTTGTGTCGAGCCTAGTAGCTCATGAACTTTTACAGCTGACGGTGTTACCGCTAGGTAGTTTTGCCATAAGTTGTCAAAAAGGGCATTTACATCTGTGTGCATTTTTAATTCCTTAATTTAATTTCTGCAGCCGTTAAGCTGCAGACTGATTATTCAATAATTAAGCCCGGCGCAAGGGTACTTGGTAAACTAACGCTTGGTGCTTCAACAGAGGCTACTGGGTATGAGCAGTAATCTGCGGCGTAATAGGCGCTCGCTCTGTGGTTACCACTGGCACCAATACCACCAAATGGCGCGGCACTTGATGCACCGGTAATTGGGCGATTCCAGTTAACAATACCGGCGCGAATGTGCTTTAAGAAGTGCTCATAATCTTCACTTGAGTCACTTAAAAGCCCAGCCGATAAACCAAATGAGGTATTGTTCGCTTCCACAATTGCACTGTCAAAGTCGCTATAGCGATAAATTTTAATTAATGGGCCAAAGTGTTCTTCATCTGCGATGCTGGCCACATTTGTTACATCGATAATACCAGGGCTTACAAAACCGGTGCCTGGTTTTAAGTGTTTTAGTTCAACTAAAGGTTCAGCTCCCATATCAATCAATTGTTGCTGAGCGGCGACCATCCCAAGCGCGGCTTTTTCGCTGATCATAGCCCCCATGAAAGGTTGTTCTTCGCTAAAGCTGTCTGCAACTTTAATACTTTTAGTTGCGGTGATCAGCTTTTCTAAAATAGCATTACCATTAGCTGTATTTGCAATAAATACCCGACGGGCGCACGTACAGCGCTGACCAGAAGTTATAAAGCCGGATTGGATAATGTCATGCACGGCAGCATTTACGTCAGCCACATCTTTAATTATGAGCGGGTTATTTCCCCCCATTTCTAGCGCTAAAATTTTACCTGGATGTCCAGCAAACTGCTTATGTAATAAATGACCTGTGTTTGAGCTGCCAGTAAAAAACAAGCCATCGGTATCTTGGTGACTAGCAAGTGCAATACCGGTGTCAACTTCACCCTGAACAAGGTTGATCACCCCAGCTGGCAGGCCTGCTTTTAACCATAACTCAAGTGTGTATTGAGCAACAAGAGGGGTTAGCTCTGATGGTTTAAAAACGACGGTATTACCCGCTAAAATTGCCGGCACAATATGACCATTAGGGAGGTGGCCTGGGAAATTATAAGGGCCAAAAATAGCCACTACGCCATGCGGCTTATGACGAATAAAAGCTTTAGCGCCGGGCATTGGATTTTCAGTAGTGCCTGTTCGTTCATTATGAGCTTTTATTGAGATCGCCACTTTGCCTGTCATAGCACCCACTTCGGTGCGTGTTTCCCATAGTGGTTTACCTGTTTCGCGGGCAATGATAGTCGCAAACTCTTCGCTATTTTCTTTTAGCTGGCTGACAAAACGCTCAAGAACCGCAATACGCTCTGTAATTGGGGTATTTGCCCATGTAATGTGTGCCTGACGAGCTGATTTAATCGCTGCGTCTACTTGTTCTTTACTTGCCGCTTTACCTTGCCAAACAATATCACCGTTACTTGGGTTTATTGAACTGAAATCATGACCTAAGCCAGTTTGCCATTGGTTATTGATTAGTTGGCTGTTGTGCGTATTAACGCTCATAGAAACTCCTACAGAGGTTTACAGACGGAAAAACCGCGCTGCATCTCCTTGTTTTAATTTAAGTGCTTTTGCAACTTCACTACTAATAATCAAGGTATGTTTAGCATGATTATAATGTGCATGTTTTGTGAAAGTGGCTCTGAAGTCATTCACGCCTTGATTACAAATAGCTAAGGTGTCGGAACTTTGTTGATTAATATGATCAAGTTCACCTATGGTAATAGGGCATACTTGAGATTCACGGATGCTACGTATATTGCCAAGTTTGGCTTCAACTGTTGGCCCAGCATCAAATAAATCAACGTAACCTCGATGCTCAAAACCTTCTTTTTCAAGCAATTTTAGTGCAGGTTTAGTGTGCTCGTGTACTTTACCAATTACAGCTTGCGCTTTTTTGCTTAACAGATTGGCGTAAATAGGGTACTTGGGCATTAATTCACTAATAAATACTTTATCGCCTAAGCCGACTAAATGATCGGCTAGTGGGAATTCAATACTGAAAAAATGTTCTTCAAGCCATTGCCAAAATGGAGAATGGCCGTTTTCGTCACTAACGCCACGCATTTCTGCAATGATGGTATCGGCAAAACGCTCACTGTGTTGAGCCATAAACAAAAAGCGTGAACGCGATAAGAAACGTCCTGTTAGCCCTTTGCGGCTATCTTCACGTAAAAACAGTGTGCATATCTCTGAGCAGCCGGTGTAATCATTACACATACTGAGAATATCAACGGTGTTATATACGTTAAGAGTGCGAGAATGATGAACCGTTTTACCTAAATGATAGTGATACAAAGGAACGTTCATACCGACCGCCGCTTCAATCGCGGTAGTGCCGACTACTTGACCTGTTTCACTGTCTTCTAATACAAATAGGTAGCCCTCGTCTTGAGGCTTATTAATGTTTTTTGCAAAGCTCCTTTCTGCTCGTTCAATTTTCTCTAGCAACAAGGCATCATCAACAGGTAATGATGTAAAACCATGGCCTGACTCTATTGCTATTTGTTTTAGTGAGTCAAAATCATTTGCGGTTATAGGACGTAATACTTGCATTTAAAAGTGCTCCATTAACGCCCTAAACAGGGCGTTAAATTAGGTTAACCGTTTACAACGTCTGCTACGGCTTTTTCAAAGCGCGCTAGACCTTCTTTAATGTCCTCAAGTGGGATCACCAGTGAAGGCGTAAAACGAATAACATCAGTACCAGCAACTAAGCTCATTAGTCCTTGTTGAGTACTTGCTACCAAGAAGTCGCGAGCGCGCCCTTCAAACTTGCTGTTTAGTACGGCGCCTAATAATAGACCTTTACCGCGTACTTCACTAAATACGTCGTATTTTGCGTTGATCGCTGCAAAACCATCACGGAAAAGCTGTTCACGCTGTTTAACGCCGCTTAGCACTTGTTCGGTATTCACGGTATCAAATGCCGCTTCTGCCACTGCACACGCTAACGGGTTACCGCCATAGGTTGAACCATGCGTGCCCACTTTAAGATGTGCTGCAATATCAGTCGTGGTGATCATCGCACCAATAGGGAAACCGCCACCTAACGCTTTTGCTGTTGTTAAAATATCTGGTGTCACGCCTAATTCTTGGTATGCGTATAGTGAGCCTGTACGGCCTACACCCGTTTGTACTTCATCAAAAATAAGCAATGCATTGTGTTTATCACACAAAGCACGCACACCTTTGATAAATTCATTATTTGCAGAGATAATGCCGCCTTCACCTTGCAGAGGTTCCATCATTACGGCACAGGTTTTATCGCTGATCAGTGCTTCAAAAGCTGCTAAATCATTGTAGTCACAATGATCAATTGCGGCTGGTTTAGGACCAAAACCGTCAGAATATGCGGTTTGGCCACCCACAGTTACGGTAAAAAAGGTACGACCATGAAAGCCTTTGTTAAATGCGATTATTTGGCTTTTATCAGCACCATGTACATCCAATGCGAAACGACGCGCGAGTTTTAGCGCTGCTTCATTTGCTTCTGCGCCTGAGTTTGCAAAGTAAACTTTGTCTGCAAATGTTGCGTCGGTGATTTTTTTAGCTAATCGAAGTGCTGGCTCATTAGTCATCACATTGGATAAGTGCCAGATTTTTTCGCTTTGCTCTTTTAACGCATTAACAAGGGCTGGGTGACAGTGACCTAAACAGTTGACCGCAATACCGCCAGCAAAGTCAATATATTCTTTATCGTTTTGATCCCAAACACGAGAACCTTGGCCACGCACCGGAATAACCTCTGATGGGTTATAGTTAGGGACCATTACGTCGTTGAATAATTCTCTTGTTACTTGCATTTGTTACACCTAATTCTGGCTTAATATGAAAAAAACAAATTGCATTTGATGGGTTAATCAAGCCGTTATTACCCTGCAATAATGTGCTTTAATGATTTTTCTTATTTACTACCGCTATTATCTGAGTTCAAAGCTTAAATTTGCAGTGCTATTTTGTGAAAAATGATTAAAATAAAACACAAAATGACGAGGTTAATAATCAATATGATAACTATACAAGACGAAAAGCTACTTTCTATACTTCGCACGAATGCCAGAGCGAGTATTTCTGATCTTGCCAGGGCACTTAACTTATCGCGCTCAACTGTACAAAGTAGGATGTTAAAGCTAGAAGAAACTGGGGTGATAAAGGGCTACAGTGTTGACTATGGCGATGCGTACTTAAGTGCCATGGTATCGGCCCATGTATCAATTAAGGTAAAGCAAAAACTAACCACTAAAACTAACCTTGAACTCAAGCAGATTGATGCTATTTCACAATTGTATGCTATTAGTGGTGAGTTTGATTTGATAGCCGTTGTACAAGCACAAAATTTAGAAAAACTCAGCCATTTACTCGATGACATTGGTAACTTAGATGGGGTTGAACGTACGACTTCCTCTGTTATTTTAGAAACAAAGTTTAAACGCTAAATTGACCACAAATACAGAATGTCATACTTTATATATATTATTTTTTGCTGCGTAGCGTATTGAGGTTAAATTATTTTCTATCTTTACGACTAAACAAAACAGTATTTACGCACTACACTTACGACTAGCGCTGGGTTTTTTACTCGTTAATGTAATTATGCTCCCTAATTTTATTGGCGTTTTTATTTGGTTTATATTTTCTAGAACTTATGTTCGGGTAATTAATCATAATTAAGAATCTTCAGTTATTTGAATATAGGATCCCTATGGAAGAAAACTTATTAAATTCTGTTATTAAAATAACTAAAAACCGTGATGTAGATTCATTAGAATATAGCTTGATCTCGACGATCCAAGAATTTGTTGGTTGTACAGAAATTGTAGTTTATAAGGATTTAGACGTACACACTGATTTAACGATTGAGCGCAGCATATCGTTAAAAGTAATTAATGGTAATCAGTTTGAATGGGCACAACGTAAAGTAGTCGATTCACCAGAGCCAGAACTGTTGTCATGTTTGCGCTCAGCATGCATTATTACTGTACAATCAGCGGATGGCATTGAGAAGCGTTGGTTACCAATTTCTTTGCAAGATAAGCCGATAGGCGCTATTGCGGTTGTATGTAAAGATTTAAAAAGTGCGGATCAAGTGTTGCTTAATGCCTTTTGCCGTATCTATGAAAATTATTTATTTATCTTGCATGAAAATGAACGGGATCAACTCACTGGTCTGTTAAATAGACAAACATTTGATAAAAAAATAAAGCAGCTAATTGAAAAGCAAGTAATAAAACAGCATAAAACAGCAAAAATGGATAACAATCGCAAGCGTAGGCTCAGCTCAACATCTTGGCTGGCAATGCTTGATATTGATCACTTTAAAAAAATAAACGACAGCTTTGGTCATGTTTGTGGTGATGAAGTTTTATTGCTGCTTGCACAAAAAATGCGCCACTTTCTACGCTCAACCGATTTGATTTTTCGCTTTGGTGGAGAGGAATTTGTGATCGTGTTTGAACCCACCAATTTTGAGTCGATTGAAAAGAAAATGAATGAGTTTATGGAGATGATCAGAGAAACTCATTTTCCATTTGTTGAAAATATGACCGTTAGTATTGGCATGTGTCGCATCAGCCCTTACGACTTTCCTATTAATGTGTTAGAAAATGCGGACAAGGCACTTTATTACGCAAAGGAAAATGGTCGCAATAGGCTGTGTTTTTATGAACAGTTAATGGAGAACAACTTGATTGACTCAAATGATAAAAGCACGGATATAGATTTATTTTAATCTGACGCCTTTGGTATTTTCTTAATGATAGTTTTTGTTACTTCATCAAGTTTAATGACATAAGCGTTACCGCCAATTCCTTTAAATTCTTCATCGGTAAATACAATGGTATTTTCATCATAGAAAGTAATCGCTTCTTTTTGAGTCACAATCCCCAAATCTATTCGTGATACGTCCCCTGAGAAAAACTTATCACCAGTAAAGTTTTCAAATAACCAAATGCTTGTTGAATCTAATAATACTAACTTTGTACGATCGGGGCTCAGTGCTGCAGAGGTTATCCAGCAAAGCTTTTCCATTGTTGTACAGGTTTTAAATGAATCTATTAACTGCGCATCAAAATTAGCTGCATGATCGCCAACTTTATAAACATTAGTAATGCCATCAAACGGCTCAGTACGGTTTTTAGTAAACAAATATAAGTGACGGCCAAAGGCAACAAATGCTTCTAGATCAAAGTTTCGCTTATCTGGTGTGATAGGGCTACCGTCAAGTTCTGGATAAGTAAACTTGATAATTTCAGCTTCGGTGGTATCAGTTTTGATGTCGATGGGATTTTCTATTTTATAAATAGTGAGCCACTTACGTTCTTGTTTATTATTACCAAAGTCACCTAAAAAGAAGTGCCCAAAGTCATTCTGAGTCATATCTTCCCAATCAATGTTTTTCGCATTAGTAACAAGGACCTCTTTGGCGATAGAGCCATCTTCGTTGAGGCGATAAAGTTTTGGATCATCACCGCTGTCATTTATTGCCCACAAGCGCTTGAATTTATCAAATTCGATCCCCGATATTTCTTTGAGTTTAGGATCAACACTGAGTTTCTTTTTGCTGTATAAGGTATAAATTGAAATGCTGGTAAGTACAATACTCACCAAAATGATGATTGAGATTAATGAATAAATACTTTTTTTAAGCATGGAGGAAGTAGAATCTGATACTAAGTTATTGAGTATTATTATCTATTTTAAGGTGAATTTCCATGCCAATAAGACTATAAATGAATAATCGTTAAGTTTCGAGGCTCCATACGCCAGTGCCTGTCGCCGCGATATGATTAACATTTCCTTGTAGTACTTTGCTGCCAACACTCACAGATGACTGCGGACGACTGACCAAATACCCTTGCACGCAGCTAATACCCATACGCTTCACTAATTCAAACTGGGCGATTTCTTCCACCCCTTCAGCAACGATTTTAAGGCCGAGCTTCGAGCCTAACTCACTGATTGAATTTAATATTTCATTATACTTCGGGTTTTCATTAGCTTGGGCTATGAATAATCTATCAATTTTGATCACATCAATAGGTAGATCAGCTAAGGTGCTTAAAGAACTAAAACCGGTACCAAAGTCATCAATTGCGATAGTGACGCCTTCTTTTCGTAATTTTTCTAATTCATTAATAATAGTGTGACTTGCGGTGATCAATGTTGATTCGGTGATCTCTAACATCAAAGAAGTAGGCGGGAGACCCGTTTTTGCGAGTTTTTTCATTACCCATTCGTGAATAGGGCGATGTTTGAGTTGAATGCCTGAGACATTAACTGAGATTTTAACTTTGCGCATACCAGCATTATGCCAAGCTGCCATTTGTCGACATGACTCTAGCATTATCCAATCACCAAGCTCTAATATAAGGTTTGATTCTTCGGCAATCGGAATAAACTCTACTGGAGAAATAGCCCCTTCAACAGGATGATCCCAGCGCACTAATGCTTCGAAGTAATCGATGGCGCAATCTTCAACATGCACAATAGGCTGAAATGATAAATGAAAATTATGACACGCAATCGCTAAACGCAGCTCTTCGAGTAAGTAGTGGTAGCGACGCATTTT
Organism: Pseudoalteromonas sp. 1181_04; assembly: GCF_052850545.1. Classification (NCBI taxonomy): domain Bacteria; kingdom Pseudomonadati; phylum Pseudomonadota; class Gammaproteobacteria; order Alteromonadales; family Pseudoalteromonadaceae; genus Pseudoalteromonas; species Pseudoalteromonas sp. 1181_04. The sequence goes on along the minus strand of NZ_VXCS01000022.1, from coordinate 56,174 downwards.
ATTGCCCATTTCTGGCGAATAGACTTTAAAAATACCACGTCCATCGGTTTTAGCACGATACATAGCCACATCCGCCATTTGCAACAAAGCATGGGGAGTTGATGCACTCTCAGGATAAACCGCAATACCGACACTGGCACTGATCTTAATTAGTTTATTGCCTAGTACAAAGTCTCGCTCTATTTCGTTTAATACATGCTGTGCAACATCCAAACTTTTAGAACTGGAATCAATGTTATTAATAAAAATAGAGAATTCATCGCCCCCTAAACGTGCTAGATTTTGCTCTAGCAGACTGGTGGGATTGATATCATTAAGCTTGTGATGGCGTAATACGCTTGCGAGGCGTTCGGCTACTTGAATCAATACTTCATCACCAAAACTGTGACCAAAAGAGTCATTTACTTGCTTAAAACCATCTAAATCAATAAATAACAAGGCACAGTGAATGTTTGTGAGTTCAGCACCACTGAGTTGACGGTCTAAGTGCTCAATATAAGCGTGACGGTCAATTAACAAGGTCAATTTATCTTGGCAAATACTGGTTTGAGTTTCACGAGCATAATTGGCTACATGGCTGGTTAAGGCATTAATTGCTTGGCTTAAGCGGGTAACTTCTGTTGCATGCTCAAGCTCAGGAAGTTGAATGTTAAATGACTCGATTACTTTTTTTGTTTGTGTATTAAGTTGTTCTATTAATTGTTTTTCGCGTTTAATGTTTAATTGCTTACCAAAATACCACGTTAAAAATAAACCTATTAAAATCAATAAAATAAAGTTTATGGGTGACAAAATAGTGGCATTGAGCATTGATGACACTTGGGCAGTAATAAATTGTGCGTCTGTTGCTTTAATAAGTAAATAATCCGTACCATCTTTGCGAACAATATAATGGCCATTTAATATAGGATTATACCAAGAGGGCATCGTTAATTGGGTGGTAGCAGTATCAAAAGCGCGAGTGGCAATACTAGATTGTTGCGGGTTAATGGTATTGACTTGCTTGGTCAATAAAATATTCATGCCGTAGCAAAAAATAAACATAGCAATAAAGGCAATACTGAGTAAGCGAAAAAATTTAGTCATTCCATTAAACCATTTTATCCCAATTATATGAGTTTTTTATTAGGTATTACATAATTTTATCAGTATATAGTTTGTCAGAGTCACTGACAAAACATTTCTTTTACAATAGTCTTGTAAAAGCAACCCTTTTCCTGTTAAGTGTTATTTTATCGATGTTTGCCGAACTTTTACTCAATTTAATCATTAAATAAATTCACTTTACCAGCGGTTATTTGTTAACTACTTTAAAGGTCATAATTCAGACCGTGATTAAACTTGGTTTAGTTCTTGCTCTCATTTAATTGGTGATAATGAGGTGAGTGTTTTGTGTTTTATTTGCACATATTTGGTGCGATATTTTTTTAATTGCACTGTCATAAAGCATAAATATAACTTTGTTTAACTAGGGTGTGTTTATTTTTCGAGGTTACTTTTACTGCAGTATGTTTGATTGTTAGGCAAATCAGAGCACATAGTAGTGTTTTATCTACATAGATTGTGCGATAACGTAGCATAACGACCAAGCGCAGTCTGAAAGTTGAACAAATTTCAAGCTTGAAAAGTTACACGCCCTAATAAAAATACATTTTACAGCCCTGCGTATGTTGAGTAGTTGAACGCACTTCTGTGGCAAGGATTAATTGACCTTAAGGTTTACTTTGGAGCCCACTATGTTAAGTAAACGATTTTTTAAAACTAAAAATGAAGCTGAAGTTACATTTGAATTTCAGCATCCTCAGGCTGAGCAAGTTCAGTTAGTTGGTGAATTTACTGATTGGCAACCTGTTACTATGAAGTTTAATAAAAAAGAGCAATGTTTTAAGTTAAAACAGCGCTTACCGAACGATCAACAGTTTCATTTTCGATATTTAGTTAATGGTACTATTTGGGATAATGATCACCATGCTGATGGATACATAGCAAACAGCTTTGGTACAGAAAATAGTATAGTCAATACACAACGTATTTAAGGCGCGGTAAATGGAGTCTCTTTCACAGCTTTTTTATCTACATGGTATTGGCTATGAATACACCAAATATACCGGTGAACACGTGGTTTTTAGCGATGCAACCCGCAGTGCGGCACTCAGTTGTTGTGGTGTTGATGTTACAGATCACGCTCAAATAGCGCATTTAAATATCAGCTTAGATGCCAATAAGTGGCTGCAACTAGTACCAGAGTGTAGTTTGGTATGTGCTGAACAACCAGCCGTTAAAGTGCGTATTGATAGGCGTATGCTAGGGCAACAATGTACCGTATCATTTGCACAGCTTGATTTGCCCAGCATTACTCACCAATTAGCTGATTTGCAATGCAGTGGCGATTATTTATTTAACGATGTCACTTATTTAGAGCTTATTTTTCCGCTTCCATTATTGCCAATTGGTTATCATGATGCGCATATTAGCGTTGCAGGTTTAACGGCGACAACTCAACTGTGGGTGACACCTAAGTATAGTTTCCAAGTGACAGATAAAAAGCAAAGCGGGCTTTCAATTCAACTTTATAGTTTAAAAAATAATGCAGCACTAGGGATAGGCGATTTTGCCGATTTATTATCGCTGACCGAGCAAGCAGCAAGTCATAAACTGGATTATATTTTACTCAATCCACTGCATTTATTATTTTCCGAGCAACCAGAGCGAGCAAGTCCCTACAGTCCAAATAATCGCGCGTTATTAAACCCACTCTATATATCAATTGATTTATGCGATGACAGCATTAATAACCCCGATATCACTGCGTATTTACAAAGCAGCTATGCGAGTGACTTTAAAAAGCGGACTCTGCAGTCGCAGTATATTAATTACAGTGCAGTGAGTGAATTCAAATACGCAGCCTTTAACTTGCTATACCAGCATTTTTGTATGCATGGGAGTGAGCACCGCAAACAACACTTCAGCGATTTTTGTCAACAGCATGGTTCGACACTTGCGACCTTAAAAGTTACTGACAGCGACTTTGCTTACTACTTGCAATGGCTAGCATATGTGCAATTAAAATTATGCCAAACTACCGCCCGAGAGCAGGGAATGAGTATTGGTTTGATCAATGATTTAGCGGTGGGTTGCGCCGGTGATGGCAGCGAGTTTCTCAATCAACAATCGTTGTTTACCGATTCTGCTTATGTAGGTGCACCGCCTGATCCATGGGCAGAGCATGGCCAGAACTGGGGATTGCCAGCATTGAATCCGATTAAGCTCAGCGATAATAATTTTAGCTACTACCGAGCATTGATCCGTGCCAATATGGAAAACGTTGGTGGCTTACGTATTGACCATGTTATGGCTATCCGCCGTTTATGGTGGTGTTTTGAGCATCAACAGCAACAAGATGGTTGCTATGTGTATTATCCATTTGAGCATTTATTAGCGGTACTGACAATAGAATCCCATTTGAATCAATGTATTGTCATTGGTGAAGATCTTGGGGTTGTTCCACCAGAGGTGAAAGCTGCACTTGCAGATAAAGCAATATTTTCAAATAGCTTATTCTATTTTGAAAAAGATTATCAAGGTGAATTTTTAGCGGCTCAGTCATTTGCGCCACAATCATTGTTAATGGTTGCAAACCATGATGTACCGCCTTTCTTTGGTTGGTGGCAGGGGCTTGATCTTACTTTGAAATTAAAATATCAATTAATTGATGAACAACAGTTAACTCAACTGCATGCAGACCGAGAAATTGAAAAACAACGACTACTGCGTTTTCTGTCAGGATGTGCAGAGCACTCCTTGTTTGTGGACAGTACAGCAAGTGATGTTTATCAGGCGCTGACCTTAGGCTTGGCCGCTGCACCAGCGCGGTTATTTACTATTCAGCTCGATGATTTAGATGAGCAAACATTACCTGTAAACATTCCTGGAACGGATCAAGAATACCCTAATTGGCGTCGGGTATTAACGCATTCAAGTGAACAAATATTAACTCGTCACAGTGCATTTCTCAGTGCTATTAATTCCATAAGGACTAATTAAATGAACAGTATTGTTCGTAAAACCGCAAAGTCACAGCACTATGATCAACAAGTTAATGCTTTAAAGCGCGGCTGTTTTAAAGATCCGTTTAGTTTTTTAGGCGTACATGCAATTACTGACACGCACAGTGAAATACGCTGTTATATGCCCGGGGCAACAAAATTAACGATTAAACTGCCTCAGCAAATGATTGTTAGCACACGCTATGGTGATTCAGATTTATTTATAGCACAGCTTAGTAATCAAGATATTTCAGCTTATCAGCTAGTGGTAGATTACAGCGATTGTCAGGTTATTTGTGAAGATATGTATAGTTTTGATAGCAGCCTAGATGATAGTGCAATGTACTTATTTAATGAAGGCACATTAGAGCACGCATATCGCCATCTTGGTGCCCACTTTATTGATTTTAAAGGTGTTGCAGGTGTACGTTTTAGCGTTTGGGCACCTAATGCAAGCAGTGTTTCAGTTATTGGTGAGTTTAATCACTGGCAGCAAAGCCAACACTTTATGCGTTTTAACCCTGCGTCTGGAGTCTGGGACTTATTTATTCCAGAGCTAAATGAAGGTCAGTGTTATAAGTTTTCTATAACAACACTCAGTGGCGAAGTGCTCGAAAAGGCTGATCCATTTGCATTTAAAATGCAGCAAGCACCAGGCACTGCTTCAGTACTTCAAACTCGGCCCGCAGCAATTAAACTAACTGATAAAATGCAACGTCAGCGTGTTAAACGCAACGCGATTGATGCACCTATCTCTATTTATGAAGTGCATTTAGGTTCTTGGCAGCGAGAAGAGGGAGATCGTTATTTAACTTATCAAGAATTAGCACAGCGGTTAATTAATTATGTCACTGAGCAAGGCTTTACGCATATCCAACTTATGCCGATCAGTGAATTTCCATTTGATGGTTCTTGGGGGTATCAGCCAGTTGGCTTATTTGCACCAACGAGTCGGTTTGGCGGTTTGGATGATTTTCGTTATTTTGTAGAGCAATGCCACCAAGCTAACATTGGTTTACTCATTGATTGGGTTCCAGGCCACTTCCCAAGTGATCCACATGGCTTGCATCGTTTTGATGGCACACATTTATTTGAACATGCCGATGTGCGTCAAGGTTTCCATCCAGATTGGAATACCTATATCTACAACTATGATCGCCCAGAGGTTCGCAGCTTTTTAGTTGCTAATGCAATGTATTGGTTAGAAGAATTTGCCATTGATGGATTACGTGTCGATGCTGTTGCCTCAATGCTATACCTTGATTACAGTCGTGAAGATGGACAGTGGATCCCGAATAAGTTTGGCGGACGTGAGAATCTTGGTGCTATTGAGTGTTTAAAACAAGTTAACTTACGTTGTTATGCTAATAACCCCGGCATTATGATGGTAGCTGAAGAGTCAACGGCATGGCCTGGTGTTACCCGTCAGGTGAATCATGATGGCTTAGGGTTTGGTTACAAGTGGAATATGGGCTGGATGAACGACAGCCTTCACTATATGCAACGCGATCCTTTATATCGCCAACATCATCATCACGAATTAACTTTTTCGATGGTGTATGCCTATAGTGAAAATTATATTTTACCTTTAAGCCATGATGAAGTGGTGCACGGTAAAGGCTCATTAATTGAAAAAATGCCTGGTGATGATTGGCAAAAATTTGCAAATTTACGCGCGTATTATGCATTTATGTGGGCGCATCCAGGCAAAAAATTACTGTTCATGGGCGGTGAGATTGCCCAGCGTAGCGAGTGGAATCATGATCAATCAATTGATTGGCATTTACTTGAGCATCTATCGCATCAAGGTGTACAACGAACTATCGCGCAGCTCAATAAAGTATATCGCGATGTTCCAGCTTTACATCAGCTAGATACTGATCCGTCAGGTTTTAGCTGGATCGATAATCAAAATGCTCAACAAAGTATTTTTAGTTTTATTCGCTTTGCTAAGAAAGCCAGTAATTACGTGGTTGTGGTAAGTAACCTCACACCAACGGTTTATCATGATTATTGTATTGGTGTACCAAGCTCAGGTGAATTTGAAGTCATTTTAAATACCGATGACGAACAGCTATTTGGCTCTGGAGTACAAGTGTGTGGGCAATCAGCTAAAACAACCAGTACAGCAACTCCATGCCACGGGCATCAACATAGCATTAAACTCTCACTGCCAGCGCTTGCGACGGTTTATTTAAGAAGGGTGGCTGATGAGTTTATCGATTGAATTAAATAAAGGGCAAACTTTTCCGCTGGGAGCCAGTGTATTAACAAACGGTGTAAATTTTGCCGTTTATGCGCCATTGGCTAAACAGTTGTATGTGTGTTTATTTGATGCCAGTGGTCATACCGAAGTTTTAAAGTTAGCAATGAATAATAATGAAGGGGGGATATGGAGTTTACATATAACCCCACTGGCTATGGGCACTTTATATGGTTATCGCGCAGAAGGTGAATATCAACCTAAAAAAGGATTGTTTTTTAATAGCCAAAAATTGTTAATTGACCCCTATGCAAAAGATTTATTTGGTGAGTTTACCTGGAGTGAACGCCACTATGGGCAAATGCCTAAAGGTACTTTGAGTACGGTAAACAACGCCATTGATATCCCTAAATCTAAAGTCACACAGCTGCAGCCTTATCAAGGTAAAAAACCGGGCCATAGTTGGGGAGAAACGGTTATTTATGAATGTCACGTTAAAGGCGCCACAGCACGACATCCCTCTATTCCAAGTCAGCTACAAGGTACCTATTTGGGCTTGAGCCATCCCAGTTTTATAGAGCATTTACGTACACTTGGCGTAACCACTTTAGAATTGTTACCGGTACATAGTTTTATTAGCGAACAGTTTTTAACCGCCAAAGGCCTGCAAAACTACTGGGGTTACAATACATTAAATTTTTTTACACCAAATAAAGATTACTTAGTAACTGATGAAATTGGTGAATTTCAACAAATGGTTACTAAACTTCATCAAGCGGGTATTGAAGTGATTTTAGATGTGGTTTACAACCACACCGCAGAGGCTGGTAGCGACGGTCCTTTGTTATCTTGGCGCGGCCTAAATAACCCTGGTTATTACCGTAGTGTTAACGATAACCCTGAAGTTTATATCAATGACACTGGGTGTGGTAATACCTTAAATATAGACGACCCATTTAGCTTGAAAATGGTACTCGATAGCTTACGTTATTGGGTAGAAATAATGGGTGTTGATGGTTTTAGGTTTGATTTAGCAACTATTCTTGGACGGACGCCGCATGGCTTTAGCCAAACCCATAGTTTTTTACAAGCAATCAATCAAGATCCAGTGTTAAGCCAAGTGAAATTAATTGCTGAGCCTTGGGACATAGGCCCTGGTGGTTATCAATTGGGAGCATTTCCTGCGCCTTGGCGTGAGTGGAATGATAAATACCGTGATGTTGTTAGGCGCTTTTGGCAAGGGCAGCACAATATGCTGGCTGATCTTGCAAAACGTTTACATGGCTCTTTTGATTTGTTTGATCATAATCACCGTGGGCCATTGAATAGTATTAATTTTATAACCAGTCATGATGGCTTTACTTTAACCGATTTAGTGAGTTACGAACAAAAGCATAACGAAGCAAATGGTGAACAAAACCGCGATGGGCACAGTGCTAATTATTCGTTTAATTGCGGTGTTGAAGGCTTTACTGATGATTTAAAAGTTACCTCCATGCGGTTACAACAACAAAAAAACTTTTTACTTACCTTACTACTTTCCAAAGGAGTGCCTATGCTGTCATCAGGCAGTGAAATGGGGCACTCGCAAGGAGGGAATAACAATGCTTATTGTCAAAATAACCGCACTAGTTGGCTGGCATGGAAAGACTCGCAGCGTAGCCACAGCCTCATTCGTTTTATTGACGATGTATTGACCTTACGAAAGCAACACTGTGTGTTTAAACACAGTGTATTTTTACACGATAGCGATAAGCGATTTAGTGTTGATTGGTATACCGAGCAAAGCCAAGCCATGCAAGAAAGTGACTGGCATGATGGTTCAAAACAGTTTTTGATGTATAGCTTAAAAGATACACAACTAAATACGGCATTACTCATTATTTTGAATGCCAGTAATGTGGCAGTTAAATGTCAATTACCTGCTAATCACGATTTATCGGTATGGCGTTTAGCGCTTAGCAGTGTTGATCAAGCAATGGTTAAAAATACAGAACAGTTTGAGGTTGCTGCACAAAGCAGTTGGGTTTTTACAGCCAATTTAGAGGACGAATGTAATGGCGAATAATGGTGAACAAATGTGTGTTGCTAAAGGTTGGCAAGATGCCCCTTTAATAGATGAAAGTACCCTTGAAGATGATTTATCACGCCATTTCTATTATACCCTTGGGCGCGATAAGGTCGGAAAGTCTCAACTGTATTTGTATAACGCACTAGCGTTGACAATTCGCGATCGATTAGTCGCTCGTTGTCGAGCAACAAAACAGCAAATGCACAGTGAAAAGCGTCGTAAAACGGCTTATATATCACTTGAGTTTTTAATGGGCCGAGCACTAGGTAATGCCATTTTAAATTTAGATTTAGAAGAGCAAGTCAAACTTGCACTTAATAATTATTGCGCTCACATTGAACATGTTGCGCAAGCAGAGCATGACGCTGGGTTAGGTAATGGTGGTTTAGGCCGCTTAGCTGCGTGTTTTCTAGATAGTTGTGCGAGTTTAGCATTACCTGTAACCGGTTATGGTATTCGTTATGAATACGGCATGTTTAACCAGTCAATCGAAAATGGCCATCAAATAGAGCAGCCTGATAATTGGTTACGTGAAGGGCATCCATGGGAGCTGAGCGCACCAGAGCAAGCCAAGCGTGTTAAGTTTTTTGGCCATGTTGAAAGTTATACTGATAAGAACGGACGCATTCATCGACAATGGTTAGACACTGAAGATGTATTAGCTGTCCCTTATGATGTGCCGATCCCTGGCTATAAAAATGACATAGTTAACACCCTCAGACTCTGGAAATCAGAAGCCACTGATGAGTTTGATTTAGGTGAGTTTAACGCCGGTAGTTACTCAGAAGCCGTCGCGCATAAAAACCTTGCCGAACAAATCACCATGGTACTTTATCCTAATGACAGCAGCGAAAATGGTAAAGAGCTACGTTTAAGGCAGCAATACTTTTTATCGTCGGCGAGCTTACAAGATATTGTTGGTCTATGGGTATCACAGCATGGTGAAAAGTTTAGTGATTTTGCTGATTTTCATGTTTTTCAACTTAATGACACCCACCCAAGTATTGCTGTTGCAGAGTTAATGCGATTGCTGATTGATGATTATGACTTGGATTGGGATGCTGCATGGCAGATCACCACAAAAACCATGGCGTATACCAATCATACGTTGCTTCCAGAAGCGCTCGAAAAGTGGTCTGTGTCATTATTTGCGCGTTTATTACCGCGTATTCTTGAAATAATTTATGAAATAAATGCACGTTTTCTTGCTCAAGTTGCGTTGGCGTGGCCGGGGGATGTTGCAAAACAACAAGCGTTGTCTTTAATTGAAGAAGGCTCAGATCCACAAGTAAGAATGGCGTATTTAGCCATTGTTGGCAGTTTTTCAGTTAATGGCGTAGCAGCATTGCACACAGAATTACTTAAAGAAGGTTTGTTTAAAACTTTTTATGAATTGTGGCCTGAAAAATTCAACAATAAAACTAATGGTGTAACGCCAAGGCGGTGGATAGCTCATTGTAACCCCAAACTAACACAGTTGATTGGTGAAAAAATTGGTCAAGATTGGGTGAGGGATTTTGCGCAAATTAGCCAGCTGCGTCGCTATTATGATGATGTTAAATTCCATAAACAATGGCAAAGCGTCAAACTTGAAAACAAACAACGGCTAGTTGATTTAGTCAAAGAGCGTTGTGGTGTTGAATTTGACACTAGCATGCTATTTGATGTGCAAGTTAAACGAATTCATGAGTATAAGCGCCAATTACTGAATGTATTACACATAATTCACTTGTATGACCGGATCCGTCGTGGCGATACCGCCAATTTAGTGCCACGCTGTGTATTACTAGGAGGAAAAGCTGCACCGGGGTATTACATGGCTAAGCGCATTATTAAGCTAATTAATAATGTTGCAGATGTGATCAACAAAGATCCGCTTGCTCAGCCTTATTTACGGGTGGCATTTTTACCAAATTATAATGTTACAGCAATGGAAACGATTTGCCCCGCAACAGACTTGTCTGAACAAATTTCAACCGCAGGTAAAGAAGCATCTGGTACCGGTAATATGAAGTTTATGATGAATGGGGCGTTGACGATTGGCACTTTAGATGGTGCTAATATAGAAATTCGCGATGCAGTAGGGGCTGATAACTTCTTCTTATTCGGCGCACAAGCGGAACAAATTGAGGGAATAAAACAAAGCTACAACCCATTACACATTATTCATAATACGCCTGACTTACTAAGTGTTATGCAATTACTTGAAAGTGGGCACTTTAATTTATTCGAACCTGGTTTATTTGACGACATTATTGGTGCAATCAAAAGCCCACATGATCCTTGGTTGGTTGCCCACGATTTTGATAGTTTTGTACAAGCACAAAAGGCGGTTGAACACGCTTTTCAAGATCAACAGCATTGGACGCAAATGAGTATTTTAAATACTGCGGCCAGTGGTACTTTTTCAAGTGATAGAACGATCAGCCAATACAGTGATGATATTTGGCATTTGGAAGCATTAACAACATCTAGTTCGGCCGACACAGCCGTAAGCAACAGCAAAGATTAATACGGAGATAAATTATGCCAAGTTATGCAAATCGCTACATAAGTAGTCTGACACGAGAAACCTACGCACTGATTTTAGCAGGGGGCAGAGGTTCACGCTTACATGAATTAACAAACTGGCGGGCCAAACCGGCAGTTTATTTTGGTGGCAAACATCGTATTATCGATTTCCCGCTATCAAACTGTATTAATTCAGGTATTCGTCGTGTTGGGATTGCCACACAGTATAAATCGCACTCGCTGATCCGCCATGTCAACCGTGCATGGGGCCACTTTAAAAAAGAACTGGGTGAATCGGTAGAGATATTACCGGCATCACAGCGTTATGGTGACGAATGGTATTGCGGCACTGCAGATGCGGTGTTCCAAAATATGGATATTATTCGTCATGAGCTACCTAAGTATGTAATGATTTTATCTGGCGATCATGTTTACCGTATGGATTACGGCGGCTTATTGGCAAAACATGTTGAAACAGGTGCAGACATGACGGTGTGCTGTATTGAAGTTCCTTGCGAAGAAGCCGCAGAAACATTTGGTGTGATGACGGTAGATGAAGAGAAACGAGTACGTCGTTTTGATGAGAAACCGAAAATGCCAAGTTCAATTCCTGGTCGTCCGGGCACTTGTTTAGCGTCAATGGGTAATTATGTATTTAATACTGAGTTCTTATTTGAACAACTAAAAAAAGACGCAGAAAACGAAGGTTCAGGCCGTGATTTTGGTCATGATATTATTCCGGCAATTATTGAAGAGCATAATGTATTTGCTTTTCCATTTCGAGAGCCAGGTCATGACGGCCAACCTTATTGGCGTGATGTGGGTACACTTGACTCATTCTGGGAAGCAAACATGGAACTGGTGATGCCAGAGCCACAGCTGGATTTATACGACCCAACTTGGCCTATTTGGACTTACCAAGAACAACTGCCACCGGCTAAGTTTATTTTTGATAATGATGACAGACGTGGCATGGCTGTAGATTCAACCGTATCAGGCGGCTGTATTATTTCAGGCTCGGTGGTTCGTAAATCACTGTTATTCTCTAATGTACATATTCGCTCATACTGCGTCATTGAAGAGTCGGTGATATTACCAGGTGCGATTATTCAACGTAATTGCCGTATTCGCCGTGCTATTATCGACCGTGGATGTGAAGTGCCAGCCGGTGTTGAAATCGGTTTTGATCGTAAAGCAGACGAAGAAAATGGTTTCAGAGTATCTAAAAAGGGTATTGTGTTAGTGACCCGTGAAATGCTCACAGAACTTTCCAAAAAACTTGAGCGCCAAGAGCGTGAGAGTAAACAATTAGCTTAAAATATCATACAGTTGTAGGAAGTAAGAAAAAGATGCATGTATTAATGGTTGCGGCCGAAAATGACGCTTTACCAAATGCCAAAGTGGGTGGTGTTGCAGATGTACTACGAGATTGTCCCAAAGCATTAGCGGAGCTTGGCTTAACCGTTGATGTGGTTATTCCAGATTATGGTTTTACCACGTTAGAGCGTGTGCAATTAGGCACGCTCCATGTGCCCTTTGCCGGATATATCTATGATGTTCAAGTGTGGCAAGTATATGTTGATCAGCAGCAAGTCAGGCAATTAGTACTATCACATCCGTTATTTAGTCAGCACCATGGCGCTGTATACTGTAATGATGATGGTGACCGACCTTTTGCCACTGATGCCACTAAGTTTGCATTATTTAATGCTGCAGTGTGTGAAGCGCTATTGCAAGGTGTGATCACTCGTCCTGATGTGTTGCATTTGCATGATTGGCACAGCGCGTGTGTGGCGGTATTGTTAAAGTTTGATCATCGGTTTGCATCTTTTTCTTCTTTGCGCAGCGTATTTACAGTACACAATATTGCACTGCAAGGGATCCGCCCATTCAAAGGAGATGATTCAAGTTTAGAAGCATGGTTTCCGGCGTTAAGTTATAACGGCGAGATATTATGCGATCCGCGTTATCCTCATTGCTTTAATCCGATGCGCAGCGCTATCAATTTAGTTGATAAGATACATTTAGTATCTCCAAGCTACGCACAAGAAGTATTGCAAGCCAGTGAACCGCATAATGGTTTTTTTGGTGGTGAAGGCTTAGAGCGCGATTTGAATAATGCGATGGCGAACAATAAAGTCGTCGGAATATTAAATGGCTGTGAGTACACTGAGCATAATGCACAGTCAACCAGTACGCTATCACAATTATACTTTGAGATAGAGCAGGCATTGTTTGTTTGGATGGCTAAAGAAGTAAACCTGCAAAGCAGTTACTATATAGCTCATCAACGGTTACAGCAGTTCATTGAGCAGCCAGTTAAAGGGCCTTTAGTCACCAGTGTTGGACGCCTAACCGATCAAAAAGCTTTGTTACTGCGCCAACCCTACGAAAACCAGCAAGTGCTTGATGCATTGTGTGAAAAGTTAAATGAACAGCAAGGACGTATGATCATTTTAGGTTCCGGTGACACGGCCCTTGAAGATGTTATGACAGCCGCCATGGCACGAAATAGTAACTTATTATTTTTAAAGGGTTATGGTAATAGCGTTGGCGAATTACTGTATGAGTTAGGGGACTTATTCTTGATGCCTAGTTCCTTTGAGCCATGTGGTATTAGCCAAATGCTTGCTATGCGAGCAGGGCAGCCTTGCTTAGTACATCAAGTCGGTGGTTTAAAAGATACTATTACTCATTTGGAAAATGGTTTTAGCTTTAGTGGTGACACATTACAAACACAAAGCGAGGCGCTGGTAACGTGTTTTGCTAATACTCTTACTCTGAGACAAGAACAACCCAAACAATGGGATGAAATTGTCAGCAATGCTAAGGCTGCTCGCTTTACATGGTCTTATGTAGCAAAGGACTATATCAGTAAACTTTATAATTAATACTGCTATTTATCATCTTACTAGCTATAATGGATTGCAATAACATTATGATTTAGTTACTTAGTATTGTGTTTTATTTCGTAACTAACCATCAATAGTCGAGTTTAAGGGTGAAAAAGTGCAAGTATTTGTTGCGCGCCAAGCAATATTCAATCGTCAACAACATGTAGTTGCCTATGAATTATTGTTTCGTAATAGTACCAATAATTGTTTTCCAGATATTGACGAAAGCGTCGCAACAGCAAAACTGATCATGGAAAATCAGCTTAATTTTGGCACTCGACATATTACTGCTGGTAAAAAAGCACTGATTAATATCGGTCCTGATTCTTTAAAAATGGATTTATGTGCATTTTTGCCTTCGCAAGATGTGGTACTTGAGTTGCTCGAAACAATTGAGCCGACAGAAGAAAACTACCAGCTATGTCGTGCGCTGTTTCATAAAAACTTTGTGTTAGCACTTGACGATTTTGTATATGAGCCTAAGTGGGAAAGGTTTTTAAAACTTGTTAAATTAATCAAATTTGATATTCAAATAACTCCTTTGCAGCAAATTGAACCGATGATTCGACGGCTGCAAAAATACAAAAAGCTAAAGTTGCTTGCTGAAAAAGTCGAAACTATTGATGATTTTAAAATAGCTCATAAGATGGGCTTTGATTATTTTCAGGGTTATTTTTTTGCCAAGCCGGTAGTCATTCAACAAAAAGACATTGATATAAACTATGCATTAGCATTGACCATCTATGCACAAGTTATGAAAGAGCATCCTGATATCAATGCGATTGCGCGATTGTTTCAATTAGATACAGCGTTAGCATTTAAGTTATTAAGATTGATCAACAGCGGTGTGTTTCCTGTCCAAAAAGAAATAGAGTCACTCAAACAGGCTTTAGTCTATTTAGGTCATGATCATATAAAGAAGTTTGTTAGTTTGATCATTACCGCTCACGTTGGACAAACGAAACCTAACGAATTGATCAAAATGTGTATCATTCGGGCGCGATTTTGTGAGCTGATAGCGAAAAAGATAGCGCCTTCGCAAGCGAATAGTGCCTTTTTAACCGGTCTTTTTTCGTTGTTGGATGCAATATTAGATCGCCCAATGGAGCAATTACTCCTTCGTTTACCATTTCCAGAACCAATCAAAGACGCTCTAATGGAAGAAAAAAACACCCTGTATTATATCCTTGCAACAGTAAAAGCGTATGAATCAGGTAGCTGGTGGGCTATGGAGCAAGCAGTTGTATTTATTAACATAAATAGTGATTTACTGCCGAAGTTTTATCGAGATGCGCTAGACTGGTCAAACATACATAAGCACAACTAATAAGTCGAGCCCAATAATGCGTAATCAAAATATGGATGTTATTCGTGGTGTTGCTGTGCTTGGCTTAATGTACATGAATGCCTATTCCTTTGGTTTATTTGAATTTGGTTACGTACCATTACAGTCCCCGCCTTTTTCGGATCATGTTATTCAATGGGTGAGCCTTAGTGTTATTGACGGCCGCTTTCGCAGCTTATTTTGCTTACTCTTTGGTGCTGGCTTATATATTCAGTGGCAGCGTTACCAGCAGGTTGAGCAATTGCAAAAACGCTTAAAAGTATTGGCCGTGTTTGGTTTACTACATGGCTTTTTGTTGTGGGCTGGTGATATTTTGTTTATCTATGCATGCGCAGGGTGGTTGGTCATACAATACCTTGACGCGAGTGACGAGATGTTATTAAAACGCGGTTGGCAATTTCTATCACTAGCCGCAGCGATAACTTTTTTGATAGCCTTAGTTGACCCCACACTGACTATCTATCGAGATTCGGCCGATTTTTTAGCAAGTTATAATGCTTCACAAGGATCGGCATTAACTATTTTTGTCAATAATAGTGTGATGTTTATCGTGATGCTCATTGCACTTCCGCTGATCACTTTGTGGATGGCTGCAGGATTAATGCTATTCGGTATTTATGGCTATAAAAATAAACTGTTTGAGACTGGTTTAACTAAATTAAGCAAAATCAGAGTTTTGTCAATTGCGCTACTGTTAAGTGCGATTAGGATCAGTTTTGAATACCAATCTAGCTTATTTATTAGTGCATTAAAAGAACCCGTAAGCTGGTTTGCAGCATTATTCACAGCCCTATTAATTATTCATTTTGTGGTAATGCTGATGACAAAACATGACTTTCACTTTATTGCATTGCAGCGTGCAGGAAGGCTCGCATTAACTTTATATCTAATGCAAACTATTTGCTTGTTATTGTTGTTTAAAGTTTTTTATCCGCACTGGGTGCTAAGCTTTAATCATTTAGAATATTACGTATTAGTGAGTGGTTTAGTTATTTTTCAACTTAGTTTTAGTGTGATTTATTCGCGTTATTTTAAGCAAGGTCCAATGGAATTTATTTGGCGAAAGTATGCAAATGCTGCTTGAGTTGAAGCTACTGTAAATAGTGTGGTAATTTTTCACTGTCACTGCAGGTTAAAATTATCGCAAACCCATATACCGTAAAACAGAGCAATCGTTTAAGTATAAACAAACAGACTAGATGTTTGCTGTGAAAAGGCTAATTGTTGGTTTAACGGCGCTTTATACTGCGTTATTAATTTTAACAAGTGGCTTCTATTGTTTGCAATCTATGCCTTGTCTAAATCGCTTTTAAATTCAACTGAGCTCGCATCTTAAGGTGGTTTGGGTATACAATATCGGCCTTTAAAATTAATATGAATTTGGCCCATGACAGACTTAAAACGATTAAATAAATTTATTAGTGACACTGGTTTTTGTTCACGACGCGAAGCGGATAAATATATTGAAGATGGTCGTGTTACTGTCAATGGTATTCGACCGGAAATGGGTGTCAAAGTAGCATTGTCTGACACGGTACTGATTGATGGTAAGCCGCTGAAAAAAGTGCCGAAACGCGCGTACATCGCTTACAACAAACCCGTTGGTATAACCTGTACAACTGAGCGTAAAATTCAAAGTAATATCGTCAAAGCGGTTAACTACCCAGATCGTATTTTTCCAATTGGTCGCTTAGATCGCCCATCAGAAGGGTTGATTTTCCTGACAAATGAAGGAGATATCGTCAATAAAATCCTTCGTGCAGGCAATAATCATGAAAAAGAGTATGTTGTTACAGTCGACAAGCCATTAAATCGTCAGTTTGTGAATAAGATGGCAGGTGGTTTACCAATTTTAGATACAGTCACGAAAAAATGCAAAGTTACACAAACAGGACCGCAACAATTTACTATTGTATTAACGCAAGGTTTGAATCGTCAAATTCGTCGTATGTGTGAGTACTTGGGCTATGAAGTGGTCACCTTAAAACGCGTACGTATCATGAATGTCACGTTAAAAGGCTTAAATGTTGGCCAGTGGCGCCATTTAACTGAGCAAGAAATGGCTGAGATTAATAACTCGATTGCCGACTCGGGCAAAACCGAGGAGTTATCAGTGGATGAGAACAAACAATCTGCGAATATCAGCAAGCCTAAACAAGCACGCACGCCTTACAAAGATAACGATAAAAAGCGTGATTTTGCTAAGCATGTCAAACAAGGCCGTTTTGATTCTAAAAATGACCAAACTAACGCCAAACCTGCAAGAAGAAATAGCACCACTCGCACAGGCACATTAAGCCTTAAAAAATAAGATCAAATTGTAAAACCAGGAACAACATAAATTGTGCTCCTGGTTTTATTTAAACCTCAGTTATTTTGCTTTTGGCACCTCAATTTTAAATAGCACGGTATAGAGCACCGGCACTACGATTAATGTCAGCACGGTTGCAAAGCCTAAACCAAACATAATCGTCACCGCCATTGATTGGAAAAACACATCAAATAATAATGGGATCATTCCTAAAATGGTGGTGATTGCTGCCATCGCAACGGGGCGCACACGGCTTACACCGGAATCAAATACTGCTTGATAAGGCTCTTTGCCTTCACTGAGCTCAAGGTTGATCTGATCAACCAACACAATGCCATTTTTAATCAACATACCGCTTAAGCTTAATAACCCAAGTAGCGCCATAAAACTAAATGCGGCGTTCATCACTAGCAAGCCGGCGCTGACACCGATGATTGCTAAAGGTACTGTGGCCCAAATAACCAGAGGTTTTTTTACTGAGTTAAATAGCAACACAGTGACTGCAAACATCGCTAAATAGCCCAAAGGTAACGAGCCAAAAATAGCTTTTTTTGCCTTTGTTGATGATTCAAACTCACCGCCCCATTGTAATTCATAGCCATTAGGGAGTTTAATTGCTTCAATACCTGGCCTGACTCTTGAAAATAGTTTAGCGGGTGTTTCATCGCCTATTACGTCATGATCGGCCATTACTGTAATAGTACGTTTGCGATCGCGGCGCATTATTAGGCTGTCTTCCCACTGTACAACAAACTCATCCACCACTTGAGTAACTGGCACGAATACGCCTAATACTGGGCTGTATATTTGTAGGTCACGGAGGCTTTCAACATTAAGACGCTCTTGTGCCGGTGAGCGAGCAATAATGGGGATCTGTTGAGTACCATCTTTGTAAATGCCGACTTTTTTACCGGAAAAACTGGTTAATAATAGTTGGTCCAAGTCTGTTTTAGCGATACCCAGACGCCGCGCTTTTTGTTCGTTAAGTTGCGGGCGAATGAGTTTTGAGCGTTCACGCCAATCATCACGAATATTATAAGCACCGGCATCTTTTGCTAGCACTTCTTTTGCTTGTTTAGCTAATTGGCGAAGCACTACTGGATCAGCCCCCGAAAAACGCGCTTCTATTTTAGCATCAGTAGAAGGGCCTATTTCCATACGTTTTATTTTAAGCTTGGCATCAAATACATGGTTGTATTCATAGTCGCGAACTTTTGCAATCATCGTCGCCACTGCTTCGCGGTCTTTTACACGGATAATTAATTGACCATAAGCTGGGTATGATTTTTCAGGTGCGTAGGTCAACATAAACCGTGGTGCGCCTTGTCCTATCGTTGATGTTACTTCTTCGACCAGCTCATCTTTTTGTAAGAATGCTTCGAGTTTGGCGACGCCATCTAAAGTGGCATGAATATCAGCCCCTTGGGTATGCCAATAATCTACGTAAAACATTGGCGTGTTAGAAGCTGGAAAAAACGCTTGTTTAATAAACTTAAAGCCAAAAACAGAGCTAGCTAATAAAACGACCATCAACAATAAAGTGGTTTTACGAAAACGCATCGAGGTGCTTAATAAACTTTTATATAGATTAAAGATCACACCTTGATATGGATCTTCATCATGGCTTTGCTGCTTGAGCTCTGTTTCTTTGAACATTAAGTCAGCAAAGAAAGGAGTTAAGGTGATGGCAGTGATCCAGCTTAGTAATAATGAGATAAATAATACCCAAAATAAGCTGCCGGCAAATTCCCCACTAGCGTCAGAGCTTAAGCCAATTGGCGCAAATGCAGTAATCGCAATCACGGTTGCGCCAAGTAAAGGCCACTTTGTTTGCTCCACTATATTAGCCGCTGCTGTTATCTTTGTTTGCCCTCGCTTTAGGTTTATTAAAATCCCTTCGGTGACTACAATGGCATTATCAACCAACATTCCTAATGCAATGATCAGCGCACCTAAAGAGATTCGTTGTAAATCAATCGCAAACAGTTTCATGAAAATGAATGTACCTAATACGGTCAGCAATAAAATTGCCCCGATCAGTACGCCACTTTTAAAGCCCATAAAGACAAGCAGGACAACAATAACGATAGCGACAGCTTCGAGTAAGCTGATGATAAAGCCATTGACTGATTTTTCGACTTCAACAGGTTGGTTATAAACGGTATTTATTTCCATGCCATGGGGGCGCTGATATTCAAGCGATGCTAAATGCGCTTTAATGTTATCGCCTATATCCACAACGTTTACACCACTGCTAAACGATACGCCAACGAGCAAGGCTTGCTGCTGGTTAAAACGGATTACATTATTAGGTACTTCGGCGTATTCACGAAACACCGTTGCAACGTCACCGAGGTAAATAAGTTCATTTTCACCTGGTTTTGAGATCAGTAGATTTTCGAGCTCTTTTACGTCTTTGAATTCGCCTGTTGGGTGCAGTCTAATTGATTCATCGCCTACGCGTATTTTACCTGCATTCGATACGGTATTTTGTGATTGCAATAATTGATAAATTCTAGTTGGTGCAATACCAAGCTGCGCCAGCTTACGCGTCGATATTTCAACCATCACCTGTGCTTGTTGTTCACCACTGACGGTCACTTTACCCACGCCGTCAACGAGTACCAGTTCGCGCTTTAAGTAATCAACATAGTTTTTTAGTTCGTCATAAGAGTAACCATCGCCAGTGACGGCATACATTACGCCGTATACGTCGCCAAAATCATCTAAAATGGTACTTGGGTATACACCACTTGGCAGTGATGAAGCGTTATCGTTAATCTTGCGTCGTAGCTCATCCCAAATTTGTCGTAAGTCTTGTTTGCGATAGTTGCTTTTCATTTCAACGGTAATTTGTGATTTCCCTGGCGATGAAATGCTGGTTACGTAATCCACATACGGCAATTGTTGAATTGCATTTTCAATCGGAAAAGTAACTTCATCTTCTACCTGTTGTGGTGAAGCGCCAGGATATAAGGTGATCACCATGGCTTTTTTTATTGTAAATTCAGGGTCCTCAAGCTGACCAAGTCCTAAATAAGATACTACGCCACCGATTAATAGTAATAGCGCGCACATCCAACTGACGACCTTTTGTTTTATAGCAAGTTCAGCAATGCTCATTTTATAAGCCTCGCTCTTTTTGCCACGGACGTACTTGCATGCCTTCTTTAAGGTAGTGAACACCAGCCGCGACCACAGTTTGACCTTGCTCTAAACCAGCAAGCACTTCAATACCACGTCGATGTAATTGGCCAACTTCAACAGCTTGCTTTTTCACCTTGCCAGTCTGTGGATCGTATAGCCAGACATAGCTGTTATTAGTAGGCTGTGTTGGTTCAGAGAACACCGCTTCAACAGGGAGTAAAATATAGTGTGATTGCGAGTGAGTAACTTTACTTAGATCAATATCTACACTGCCGGTCATGCCTGCCAACAGGTTAAAATCCTTAGGCACAGGTAATGAAAATACCACCTTGTAAGTTAATGTGGCTGGATCTGCTTGGGTGTCGAATTCTTTAATCATTAAGGTATATGATTTATTTGGAAAACCGTCAAAAACCACGCTTGGCTGATAGTCAATGTCTTTATCAATACGGGCGATTAGTTTTTCGGGTACTTGAATGATCACATCCATTAAATCACGGGTTTCTAAGCGAAGAATGTTTTGTTTTGCTTGGATATTTTCAAAGTTTTTAACAAACACTTTGGAAACGGTGCCGCTAAAAGGGGCACGTAATTCGCTATTATCTAAGTTGGTTTTTGCAATTTTTAATGCCGACTCAGCTACCTGTTTATTGGCAAGTGCCTGATCAAGTTCGGATTGACTGGTAATTGATTTATTAAATAGTTTTTGTACGCGTTCAAGTTGCGAGTGCGCCAATTCAAAACGTGCTTTTCGCTCATCATATTGCAGTTGAAAATCTTCAGGGTCTAACTTGGCAAGGAGTTGATCTTTTTCAACATGTTGACCCGCCAATGCCGGGAACTCTAATAACTCACCGTTAACTCTAAACGCCAAATAAGAGCCTTGATTTGCCACTACTTCTGCCGGAAAACTGCGTATTGTCTGATCTGAGTTAGTATCAATTTCAAATAGTTTTACTGGACGAATAGCTTGTTCGACGTGAGTGTCGGTATTTGATTCTTTACAGGCGACTAAACTCAGTATTAATGTAGATATAATTAAAACTGGCGACAGTTTCATGGTCTTCTCCGTGGCTATGAAAACATAAATTAGGTGCAGCATACGCCGCGAACATATAAAATAAAAATTATTAAATTTTAAAAAGATCATAAATAAAATTTATGATTTTAAGTTGGACCATTATGAACTTAGTGCAGTTAAAAATGCTTGATGCCATTGTTCGCACTCAAAGCTTGTCGCAAGCTGCTTTAGCACTGTATAAATCGCAACCAGCTTTAACGTTAGCTATTAAGAAACTTGAAGCTGAGCTTGGTTTTGAATTATTAGATCGTAGCCATTATCGATTGCAATTAACTGAAAAGGGTCGTATTTATCATCGCGAAGCAGCATTATTATTAGATGCTCAGGCACATTTAGCACAACTGGCCAGTGAACTTGCACTTGGTAATGAAGCAAATTACAAAATTTGTTATGAGCAGTTATGTCACCAAGCACTGTATAACGATATTATTTGCAATGCTTTTGTTAAACATACCAGCACCGAGTTTAGTGTAACCAGCGGAAAACGCTTTGTTTCTCTTGAGCAAGTTAATAAAGGACAAGCAGACTTAGGGATTGGTCCGTGGT
Organism: Pseudoalteromonas sp. 1181_04; assembly: GCF_052850545.1. NCBI lineage: Bacteria > Pseudomonadati > Pseudomonadota > Gammaproteobacteria > Alteromonadales > Pseudoalteromonadaceae > Pseudoalteromonas > Pseudoalteromonas sp. 1181_04. The sequence continues at coordinate 34,019 of NZ_VXCS01000022.1, read as the reverse complement.
TTGATTTGTTTCATGCTACAGGCGATTTAGAAAGTTTACCGATTGGCAAGCTCGATATTGGTATTGTTAGTGTGACAGGATTAGTGCCAGATAAAGTAACTTATCAACAATTACAGAACTTTCCTTGTTTAGCGATGTTTGAAAGTGATATGAGTTTTGACTCTGATCGTTTATCGTATTCAAAAGGCTCTACCATGATGAAAATTGATGATATATCAACTTTAAAATCGTTTTTATTATCGGGAGCTGGCTGGGCAATGATGAGTTTAGCGCATTGTCAAAATGAACTTGAAAGTGGTGTATTACAACAAATTAAAATACTAGACAGAGAAAATACGTTTAGCGCACAGATCAGAGTATTCCGACAAAATGCCACTCATCATGGACCCGTGGCAAGAGCCGTGTGGCAAGATTTTAAGCAGTTAAGTAAAACGTTTTTAGGGTCGTAAATGCAAGCCAGTAAAGAAGACAAAATTTATACTGTGATGGCGAATATACCGCCAGGAAAAGTAGCCAGTTATGGACAAGTAGCGGCAATGGCAGGATTGCTAAATAATGCTCGGCTAGTAGGGCGGTTATTAAAGTTAATGCCAAAAGATTCAAGCATACCTTGGCATAGAGTAATCAACAGCCAAGGTAAAATTTCTTTTCCTGAAGGGACAGCGCAGTACCAAAAGCAATATCAATTACTGCAAAGTGAAGGCGTAATTTTTAAAAATGGTCGTGTTAATATGCGTCAATTTCAGTGGGACTAATTAAAAAATTTAACCGACCGTAATAATATAGCGGCTGATTGCAATATAGTGACAAACACAGCCAGCAATCACAAATACATGCCAAAGTGCGTGGCTATATTGACGACTTTTAGCACTATAAAAGAGTGTGCCGAGACTATACAAAATCCCTCCACTGAGTAACCACCATAGTGCATTTACTGGCACATTTAAATAAAGCGGGTAGACAATTGCAACTGCAAACCAACCCATTAATAAATATGTTGATAAAGACACCTTTTTGTTTTGTTTTTTCACCATTAATTTATAGCACACTCCGCCAAGTGCTAAAGACCATATAAATACCAGCGTTAAAATCGACCAAATTCCGGTTAATGAGAGTACTAAAAAAGGGGTGTAAGTGCCTGCAATCAAAATATAAATAGCACAGTGGTCACATTTTTTATAAAAAGCCCGCGCACCTATGCTGCTACTGCTGTGATAAAGCGTAGATGATAAAAACAGCAACAATAAACTACCGCCATAAATAATTGCACTGACCGTTGCTTCAATCGTGTGTATCTTGCCGGTAAGCTCCCACAATACAAACAGTGAAAATACAACGCCTGCGCCGTGAGACAAGCTATTAAGTTGCTCTTCTTTTTTAGAATAAGCGGGTTCAACCGACATCACATACTCATCGTAAAACATTAATATGGGTTTGAGTGTACAAGTGTACGCTGAAACTTTCAATGCTTATTTATTGACTATATTTTAGTATTTTTAACCACTTTGAATGGTTTTAAAATTCACATCATCAAAAGGTTATGCACTTATGTGATTTAAAGTGCATAAAAAACAATTGGTTAAAATTTATTTCGTGGTTGGCACAACCTTTGATTAAGTAATAGCGACTAACTTAATAACACAATAGGGAATACCATCATGAAAAGCATTATTAAACTATCTGTTGCAGCACTTTTGGTTGTTGGTTCTACACAAGCAAGTGCAAATGACGGTCAATTAGATATCACTCAAACGCTATCAAACAGCATTGCACATTATATTGAAAGTACGAGTGATGAATTACAAAGCAAATTAAAACAGTCATTGTTTAGTGATTCGCAAAAAATGTTAACTGAACTGCTTTCACAGCATAGTGAGCAATCAGCTAAAGTTGCGGAAAATACATCACAACTCGTTGCAACTAGCAATGCAGTAAAAGTTGAGGATTAAGGCAATGAGCAGCGAATTAGGATTATTAGCTTTAATGTTAGCACCTGTAGTGAGCTTATTAAGTGTGTATGCCTCAGTTGAATTATTACGCAACGTAGGGCAGTGGTTAAACATAGGCTAAGGGGATAGCGATAAGTAATAATCAGTAACGTTGATCTTATTTGCTGCGGTGCACGTAACGTAATGCATAGTTAAACTGATGTAGTAAGCCTTATGAAACGTGCAATCTTTCCATTACCGGTATTTATTCTACCAAGCGGGTATACGCGGTTACGTATCTTCGAACCTCGCTATCTTGATATGGTTAAAGAATCACTTAAAAATGATCATGGTTTCGTACTTTGCCAGTATGATGTTGATAGTTATCTCAACGTTCCTAGGTATGGATGCTTAGTTGATATTATTGACTTTTCACAAGATCAACAAGGACAACTATTAATTGATGTGGTGGCCAAATCTGTGGTTGAGTTAACTGATATAACTCAAGATAAACAGCAACTGCGTTTCGGTCAGCTATCTGCACCTAAAACATCTCTTTGGTTTGAACAACCTCACAACTTAGAGCGCGATGATTCATATTTAGTAACGGCACTAGAGCAGTTGTTTGCTGCTAATCTAGAGTTAACCGATTTATACCGCCAGACACACTTTGATGATCTGAACTGGGTGCTTGCAAGATGGCTTGAATTATTACCTATTTCAATTGATAAAAAACAACAGCTTGCCTTTAAATCGGACTTTGCGAATATCCACTCTTTCCTTCATACTGTGATTAATAACGAATTTTCCTAATTAATATGATCTTATTTTAGTTGCTCTGCGTATTGCACAAGCAAGAACACTAATAGGAATATTATGATGGTAAGTCAACAACTTTCAACACGTTGTGAACCTAACACAGGTAATTACACTGCCATGCCACAAACGCCAAGCAAAGAACTTGCAGATGCATTATCTGCGGTTGCAGCTAATCGTGATAAACAGGCTTTTGCTTATTTATTTGCGTACTTTTCACCGAAAATAAAACGCTTTGGTATTAAGCAATTTAATTCAGAAGCGCAAGCGATGGAATTAGTGCAAGACACCCTTACCTCAGTGTGGCGAAAAGCACATCTTTATAATAATGATAAAGGTGCAGCTACAACGTGGGTATATACCGTAATGCGTAACGCATCATTTGATATGCTCAGAAAAATGAAAAGTAACAAAGAAGACAATATTAGCGAAGATATTTGGCCGCTAGTTGAGCAACATGATAATGCCGACCATGAATTTAGTGATCATCTTGAAAACCAGCAAATCAAAAATTACCTCGATAAATTACCTCAAGCTCAACGCGATGTTGTTAAAGGCGTTTATTTTCAAGATATGTCACAAGAGCAACTTGCAGATCAATTGAATATTCCAATTGGTACTGTGAAGTCACGTTTACGTTTAGCGTTACAAAAATTACGCAATGAAATGGGAGACCGCAATGATTAAACATCACCCAAGTGATGCGCTATTAGCGCAGTATTGTAATGCGTCATTACCGGCGAGTATCAGTGTTGCTGTCGCTATTCATCTTGACATGTGTAGTTGCTGTAAAGATAAAGTGCAACGCATTGAAGCGCAAAATGCTGTAGATGTGTTTGCGCATCATAATGAACAACTGCAAACTACAGATTTAGCTATTGATGAACTATCATTACTTGATGCAATTACCGCTGACGATAGTGTTGATGATGTATATAAAGTGACGCCACAAACTATCCTTGTCAATCAGCAAAATTATCAATTGCCTCGTGCTCTTGCCCGTATTTCACATAGTAAGTTTATGCAAATGGGTAAGTTATCACGTTCTCGTATCGCTCTCGATGATGGTGCGCTACGTTCGAGTTTGCTACACATAGATGCTGGTGGGGAAATCCCTGAACATACCCACACTGGTTTTGAACTGACTTTATTACTCGATGGTGAGTTTAGTGATGAAGACGATCATTATGTGCCTGGCGACTTTATGTGGCTCGATGGTCGTCATCAACACACTCCGATCACAGAAAAAGGCTGTTTATGTTACACAGTAGTCAGTAGTGCTCTACACTTTAATAAAGGACTGAGTAAGTTACTCAATCCAATTGGCAATTTGATTTACTAGGAGTGTATATGCAGCAATCGACTATTCAAATAGGCATCAGTGCATGCCTTGCAGGTGAGAAAGTTCGGTTTGATAGTGGCCATAAAAAATCAAATTTTTGCATGGATGAATTTGCTAAACATGTTGAATATAAGCGTTTTTGTCCTGAAGTGGCGGTAGGTCTACCGATCCCAAGACCGACAATTAGACAGGTTAAAGTAGGCACAACTATTAAAGTGTGCCGTCCTGACGGCAGTGGTGATGTTGGCCCACAATTGACAGAGTACGGTAAAAAAGTTGCCACAGAGCAGGCTGCACAATTAAGCGGCTTTGTTTTTTGTGCTAAAAGTCCAAGCTGCGGCATGGAACGGATCAAAATATACAATGAAGCAGGCACCGGTAATACATCAGAAGGCGTGGGTTTTTTTGCTGCGCAAATTATGGCTCACAACCCATTGTTACCGTGTGAAGAAAATGGTCGTTTAAATGATATGCACTTGCGTGAAAACTTTGTAATGCGAGTGTTTACTTATAAAAACTGGCAATTATTGCGTCAACAACCAGCAACCCTGCATAGGTTAACGCAGTTTCATGCGCAATATAAGTATTTGTTAATGGCTCACAATTATCAGGCATATAAAGATCTTGGTAATTTACTGGGCACCTATGTTGGCGATGATTTTGAGCAGCTTGCTGACGATTATATTGCAGGTTTAATGGCAGCGCTGAAAAGACCTGCCTCACGCAAAAATAACAGCAATACTTTAATGCACTTACAAGGCTACTTTAAAAAACATTTATCCAAAATTGAAAAAGAAGAGTTACGAGATGCAATTGATGAGTATCGCTCAGGTTTAGTGCCGCTGTATGTACCGCTGACACTCTTAAAACATCATTTGAAAGTACATCCAAACGAATACTTAGCAAAGCAAGTTTACTTCAACCCTTATCCTCACGAACTTAAATTACGCTACGGAATTTAATGAACACTGTATTTTGGTTTAGGCGCGATTTGCGCCTTTTTAATAATCATGCCCTTTATCAAGCAATCGACAATGGTTGTAAAGACGCTATATTTTTTATCACTGAGCAACAATGGCAACGCCATGGTGTTGCTTCAATACAAATTGATTTGCTAAAACGAAGGTTAAACTTCTTAGGTCAGTTACTAGCTGATAATGGCATCACCTTGCATATCATTGAAGCGGGTAATTACGCAGGATGTGTGCAGCAGTTAAGCGAATTCTGCCAGCGACATTCAGTAACGCAGTTATTTGCCAATAAAGAATATGAAATTAATGAAGTTGAGCGCGATAACGCATTTTTACATCATACTGATGAACTTAAAGTATCAGTCACCTTGTTTGATGGTGACGTGGTTGCACCGCCTGGAACGGTACTGAATCAAAGTGGTGAGATGTTTAAGGTGTTCACCCCTTTTAAAAATGCCTGGCTAAAGCAATATCAAGATACTCATTTTTATTTTCAAGCCCCCCCGACAATGTTTAGCCCAATACCTTGGCAAGGTTCAGCGTTACTTACCGGTGATGATTCCTCACATAAGTGGCCAGTTGATGATGCGTCATTAAGTCAAATCTGTGCCCGCTTTATCAGCGATAAATTACTCAGTTATAAAGATCAGCGAGATATTCCAAGTATTAAAGGCACATCAGGCTTAAGTCCGTATTTAGCTTTAGGCATTGTCAGCGTTCAGCAATTAATTGCTCTTGTACAGCAACAATATGTCGATGTTTTAAGTAGCTCTAAAAGCAATTTATTTACTTGGGTCAACGAGTTAGTGTGGCGTGAGTTTTATCGTCATTTAATTGTGGCTTATCCAAAACTTAATAAATATAACAATTTTAATGAGAAATATGACCCAGTAAAGTGGCGAACTGATGAGGCTGATTTCACTGCTTGGTGTGAAGGTAAAACAGGCTACCCGCTTGTTGATGCCGCTATGAGACAGCTTATTCAAACTGGCTGGATGCATAATCGCTTACGAATGGTAGTTGCCAGTTTTCTTACCAAACACTTGTTAATTGATTGGCGTAAAGGTGAACGTTTCTTTATGCAGCATTTGATCGATGGCGATTTAGCGTCTAACAACGGCGGTTGGCAATGGGCTGCAAGTACCGGGTGCGATGCCCAGCCATACTTTAGAATATTCAACCCGATTACTCAAAGTGAGCGATTTGATCCTGATGGTGATTTTATTCGTAAATATATACCGGAGTTGGAAAATGTGCCGAATAAGCAAATTCATTTTCCACATGAATATTTAGCGAAAAGCGGCAAAGCAAAAGCAGTTTATTGGCCAGCAATCGTTGATCATAAAACGGCTCGCTTACGAGCGCTTGATGCATTTAAGGTATGATATGAGCAACCACAGAACAGATAAATTTATCGCGATATACCAAAAGCTAAGTAAAGAAAATCTACATTTACTGAGTGATATTTATGCTGCAGACATTCACTTTTCTGATCCATTGCATGAAGTCGATGGTTTAGCTGACTTACATCAATATTTTGCTAAACTTTATAGTAATGTTATTGAATGCACGTTTGATATCAGTGATGCTGTTAGTGTAGGCGATAATGCTTTTGTTTACTGGACTATGTATTATCGCCATCCAAAGCTTAGTAATGGCCAGCAAATAGCCGTAGCAGGCCATAGCAAGTTAACATTCACTGGTGACAAAATCAGCCTTCATAAAGACTACTTTGATGCTGGTGCATTACTTTATCGACATATCCCTATTCTCGGTTCAATTATTAAATACATAGATAATAAGGCAGCGGAATAATGATCACGCTTATAACAGGTGCAACATCAGGTATTGGTGAACAACTTGCGAAACTGTATGCGCAAGCCGGGGATACAGTGATCGCTTGTGGGCGTAACCAAGAAAAACTAAACGAACTTGCGCAACTAACGAATATTGAAAGTTGTCAGTTTGACGCTACTGATTTACAAGAAATACGAAGTAGCACTGTTGCTTATACGCAATTTGATCGCGTTATTCTTAATGCTGGCAATTGTGAGTATATCGATGATGCGCATAATTTTGACAGTGCATTGTTTACCCGCGTTGTTACTACTAATTTGCTTTCCATGGGTTATTGTCTTGAGGCTTTACTACCGAGGATAAAGTCCGGTGGTCAGTTGGTGATTGTCAGTTCAAGCGTAACTTATTTACCGTTACCGCGCTCACAAGCATATGGCGCATCAAAAGCTGGGGTCAGTTACTTAGCAAAAAGTTTAGCCATTGATTTAGCTGATATTGACGTAACCTTAGTGCACCCAGGCTTTGTTAAAACACCGTTGACTCAAAAAAACGATTTTCCAATGCCAATGGCAGTTACTGCAGAAAAAGCGGCAAATTATATTATCAAAGGGGTCGCTAAGCGCCGCAAAGAGGTGCATTTTCCTTATCGTTTTACCCTTATTTTAAAATGTTTACGCATGTTGCCGCTGCCAATTTGGCTCATGCTTGCAAAAGGATTAAGTCGTTGAAAAAAATAGCAATTATAGGTTCTGGAATTGCAGGATTAAGCTGCGCGCAGTTGTTGCACAAAAAGTATGATATTACGGTATTTGAAAAAAACAACTACATTGGTGGGCACACCGCAACGATAGATATACAGGTTGATGGTGTTAAGCGTGCTATTGATACTGGCTTTATTGTTTTTAATGATCGCACTTACCCTTATTTTGAAAAGCTGTTAAAGCGCATCGGCGTTGAACGACAACCGACAGAAATGAGTTTTAGTGTGCATAATCAGCAAACTGGTTTTGAATACAATGGCCACACTTTTGCCAGTTTGTTTGCTCAAAAGCGCAATATATTTCGTCCGCGTTTTTGGAAGTTACTTAGTGATATTGTGCGTTTTAACACCTTGTGTAAAAAACTATATCATGACAACGACTACCAAAGTGAGCAGATGCTAGGTCAGTTGCTCGACCAACACGGTTTTAATGATTTTTTTCGTTACCATTATATTTTGCCAATGGGCGCGGCTATCTGGTCAACAAGTATTAAAGAAATGAGTAATGTTGGCGTTGAGTTTTTTGTAAAATTCTTTTTCAATCATGGCTTATTAGATATTACTAATCGTCCGCAGTGGTATGTTATTCCCGGTGGTTCAAGGGAATATATCAATCCATTGATCAGTGGTTTTAAAGATAAAATAAAATTGAACACGGATATACAGTCTATTTTTCGCACCCCGGAGCAGGTGTTGATCCGATTGAAAAATGGTACTGTTGAGCAATTTGATAAAGTGATTTTTGCTTGTCATTCTGATCAAGCTCTCGCTTTACTTGAAAACCCAAGCACAGATGAAAAAGCAATTTTATCAGCCATTCCCTACACTGAAAATTCAGTGATTTTGCATACTGACACTGCTTTGCTGCCAAAACGTAAAGCCGCATGGGCAAGTTGGAATTATCTACTTACCGATAATCTTGATAAAGCTGCTGTTGTAACTTATCAAATGAATATTTTGCAAGGCATCACAAGTAAAACGCAATTTTGTGTCACGCTTAATCACCGCGAGGGAATTGATAAAACTAAAATACTCCGAGAATTTACGTATCATCATCCAGTATTCAATAAAACGTCTATTGCTGCTCAGCAACAGAAACAGCTTATTGATGGAGCCAATAACAGTTATTTTTGTGGCGCTTATTGGTATAACGGATTTCACGAAGACGGCGTGAAAAGCGCTGTAGATGTTGCTCGCAAACTTGGGGTTGAATTTGAATAGTGCACTTTTAATCGGTGATGTTCGTCATCACCGATTAGCAATTAAAGCGCATAGCTTTAATTATCAGTTGTACATGATGTGGGTTGATCTTAATGCTCCTCAGCAACTTGATGGTGTTCACCCTTGGCTTGGAACAACAGGCTTTAAAGCACTTAAATTTAAACAATCCGATTATCTTAATCGTGATTTAGATACTCAACAACCAATCAAACAACGAGCAATTGATAAAATTGTCGAGCTGGGGATTACTGCTCCGTTTAGTAATGTTTATATGCTCGGACAGCTGCGCTGTTTTGGGGTGTATTTTAGCCCAGTTAACTTTTTCTTCTATGAAACGGCTGATGGCGATTTTCCCTATATGGTTGCTGAAGTGAGTAATACCCCCTGGAACGAGCGACACTATTACTTGGTTGATTTACACAAGAAAGTGAACTTTAAAAAGGCTTTCTCCGTATCACCATTTATGAGTTTAGATATGGATTACCACTGGAAAGTGCGTTTAACAAAGCACAATACTATGATCCATATAGAAAATAAAAAAGATAATACGCTATTATTTACTGCCAGTTTGCGTTTACAACGCCAGTCACTCAGTCGTGCTGCGGTTACTGCGTTACTGAAACGTTTTCCTGCCATGACCATCACTGTGATGAAAGGAATTTACGTACAGGCGTTTAAACTATTTTGTAAGCGAGTGCCTTTTTTAGGTCACTCAGGCAAGAATTGATAAGCTAAAATAATGAAGGTCATGAGATGGAAAAAGTATCCAGTTTAGCTGATAACGCATCAAGTAGCTTGTTAAGTAAGCTGTATAAAAAGTTAGTTATTGGTGCGTTTGATAGCATTGAAGTTGGCGCAATTACCCTAGTTGATGGTAACGACGTTCAACACTTTGGTGATCCTCAAAGTCACTTACAGGCTAAAGTAGTTGTCAATAATCCGGCAATGTATAAAGCATTTGCGCTCTCTGGCAGTGTCGGAGCTGGCGAAGCTTATATTTTAGGCCAGTGGGAATGTACTAACTTAACTCAGTTGATTGAAATTTTTGCCATTAATCAGGCTCAACTGGACCAATTTGAACGTAAGTTTGCGTTTATTAGTAATCTTTACAATCGAATAAATCACCGTAAAAACAAAAATTCTGAGCAAGGTTCAAAGAAAAACATTGTTGCTCATTACGATTTAGGCAATGAGTTGTATTCATCATTTTTAAGCACTGAAATGCTTTACTCAAGCGCTGTCTACCCATCAAAAGATGCTTCTCTTGAGCAAGCACAAAGTCATAAGCTTGATTTAATCTGCCAACAAGTAGATTTACAACCCGGTGAAACGGTTATTGAAATTGGCACAGGGTGGGGAGCGTTTGCCATTCATGCTGCAACACATTATGACTGCCACGTTACTACTACAACTATTTCTGATGAGCAACATGCGTTTGTGGCAGAAAAAATTATCCAGTTGGGGCTTGAAGATAAGATAACCTTATTGAAACAAGATTATCGTTTACTCGAAGGCAGTTACGATAAGCTAGTGTCAATAGAAATGATAGAAGCGGTTGGTCATGAATACCTACCCAGCTTTTTCAAAAAATGTAATGACTTACTCAAAGACAGTGGTGCAATGCTGATCCAAGCAATTACAATTGCTGATCAACGCTATCAACATTACCTGAAAAATTCTGATTTTATTCAGCAGTATATCTTCCCTGGTGGTTGTTTACCGTGTATTGATGAAATGAATAAGCAAATAAAAAGTCAATCAGACATGGTGGTACACAGCATTAACGATATCGGCGTTCATTATGCAAGAACCTTAGCTGATTGGCGCACACGGTTTATCGCAAGCTGGCCAGAAATCGACAAAGTTAAGTTTGACCAGCGCTTTTATCGATTATGGTTATTTTACTTAGCTTACTGTGAAGGCGCATTTAGGGCGCGAGTAACCAGTACAGTGCATTTAGTTGCCCGTAAACCGCGTTTTAACCATTCAAGTGATGACATTGCGCTCAGTTATTAATTTTTTGCTGTTTCAAGGAGTGTGGTTTTTAGCATTATTCCTTGAGCAGCGCGCTATCATACCGATTTTATTAATCATCATAGTGATGTTATGTCTGTCGCAACAAAAGCAACAAGATATGCTGTTACTGTGCTATGGCTTAATGATCTCGTTAAGCTTTGAATATTTGATGGTTGAGGTTGGCTTTTTATCTTTTAGTATATCGCCCTTTCCATTGTGGTTTGTATTACTTTGGTGTGCTTTACTGTTAACCATCAATACATCAATGCAATTTTTGCATCGCACGCCTTGGTATTTAGCGCTGTTGCTCTGTGCAGTTTTTGCCCCCGCAAGTTATATTGCTGGTGCACGCTTTGGGGCGTTAGAGGTTCATCCTGTAGTTTGGCAATTTTGGCTTATATATGGTTTAGCTTGGTCGTTTATGTTCAATTTTATCAGGATTATAAATACATACAGCAAAAAGTACCTGTTAGTTTCTGAACATAAATGAACATACAGGTGTAACTATTTAACTTAGAAATTTGGAGTCCGGTAATGATAGCAAGATTAACTAAAGGGCTAATTATTTTAAGTGTATTGGTATGCAGCCGAAGCTTTGCTGCTGATTTTAAAGTGGTCGGTGAGGCTCGTTTTGAGTATCTATTTTGGGATGTTTATCAGGCGCAGTTAGCAACCCCATCGGGGAGCTATCAGTTTGGCAATCACCCCACTAAACTGACATTGACCTATTTACGCGATTTTGCTGCCAAGGACATAATCAAAGCGACGAACGAACAATGGCAGCATTTGGGCAAAAAAGAGATCATTAAAAAATACGATGCACAGTTAGCTGCGCTTTGGCCGGATATCAAAAAAGGTGAATCGCTATCGTTCATTACGGATGAAAATGGTATTGGCACATTTTATTTTAATGATAAAAAGCTAGGGGCTATAGAGCAAAGTGGTTTTGCGGATGACTTTTTAGCTATTTGGCTTGATGCTAATACCTCTGAGCCACAGATGCGAAAACAACTAATAGGGCAATAACATGAAGCGAATTACTATATTATTTTTACTTAGTTGCACATTTTTATTAAGTAGCTGTGCTGCGCCAGATGTTGAGTATTACCAAGGAAGTCAGCCAGAATTTAATTTTAAACAATTTTTTAATGGCAAATTGAAAGCCTATGGCGTTGTCCAAGACTTTAAAGGTGAAGTAACCCGTAAGATGGTCGTTGACATGAATGCGAGTTGGGATGGCAATAACGGCGTTATAGAGGAAGATTTCGTTTACGACGATGGTGAAACCCAACGCCGAGTGTGGAAAATAACACTCAATGCTGACAATACTTTAACTGGCACTGCAGGTGATGTGATAGGTATCGCGAAAGGAAAAAGTAATGGCAGTGTATTTCATTGGCAATATACCCTTAAATTACCCTATGGAGATGACACCATTGAAGTTAATTTAGATGATTGGATGTATCTGGTAACACAATCGCGCTTGATTAACCGTACAGCTATTGATAAGTTTGGCATTGAGGTTGGGGAAGTGACCTTAGTTATCGAAAAAGTTGAATGATAAACAAATTGTCATATTGATTTATTAAATACTGCTTAAATTCATTGTTGGTTAATCTTTAAATCAATATTTATTTCGGCAATTATTTAAAATTTACTCATTTTTTAAGAATTTACGCGAAAAAAGCATTTTGCTGTTGCCAATACTTAAAAAATGCATAAAGATAGGTTTTGCGAAGGCAAAATAATAACGAATAGGAATTTAACAAATGAATAAAGCTCAATTAGTTGAAAAAATCGCTACTGATGCAGAAATCTCTAAAGCAGCAGCTACACGTGCACTTGACGCATTCACTGGTGCTGTTACTTCTTCTTTAAAAGAAGGTAATTCAGTTGCACTAGTTGGTTTTGGTACTTTCTCTGTAAAAGAGCGTGCTGCACGTACTGGCCGTAACCCACAAACTGGTGCCGAAATCCAAATTTCAGCGGCAACTATCCCAAGCTTTAAAGCAGGTAAAGGTCTTAAAGATCAAGTTAATCCTTAATCAATTAGATTGGTTAAATAAAAAAGGGCTAATTAGCCCTTTTTTTGTATCTACTCATTAATCTAAGGTTTAAGCTTTTAGTGCTTTATCACCGCGGCCAATACCTACCGCACCAGAGCGTACAACTTCAATTATGTCTGTCTCATGACGTAAGGTATCTAAAAACGATTCAATTTTATCTGTGCTACTAACAAGCTGCAATGTGTAGCTGTTGCGACCCATGTCTAAAATAGTCCCTTGGAATACATCGACCACTCGCGTTACTGCCGCTCTTTTAGCTTCATCTTGAGCGAATACTTTTACTAATAGCAGCTCACGTTCAATATGCGCCATTTCAGTTAGATCAATAATCTTTAATACATCTACTAATTTATTAACCTGTTTAGTGATTTGCTCAACCACACGGTCATCACCCATGGTAGTGATAGTAATACGTGATAAAGAATGATCGTCTGTTGTGCCAACGGTTAAACTATCGATGTTATAAGCTCGTTGTGAGAATAGGCCAACAATACGCGACAATGAGCCTGGTTCATTCTCAAGTAAAATAGATAATATACGACGCATTATGCTTTCACTCCTTTACGTAACCACATTTCATCAACTGCTCCAAGCTTAATTTGCATTGGGTATACATGTTCATTTTCATCAACAAGAATATCTAAAAACACTAAACGGTCAGTGATCGACATGGCTTTATCGATTGCGGGCTGTAGTTCATCAAGAGTATTAACGCGAATACCGACATGGCCATAACTTTCAGCAAGTTTGACGAAATCAGGTAACGATTCCATATACGACGATGAGTGACGACCGCCATAGACCATATCTTGCCATTGACGCACCATACCCAGAGAGCGGTTATTCAGTGACACCACTTTTACAGCCAAGTTATATTGTAAACATGTCGAAAGTTCTTGAATGTTCATTTGAATCGAACCATCACCGGTGACACACACTGATTCTTTATCCGGGAACGCAAGTTTCACACCCATTGCCGCTGGCAGACCAAAGCCCATAGTGCCAAGACCCCCTGAGTTGATCCATTGGCGCGGGTTTTTAAACGGGTAGTACTGCGCCGCAAACATCTGATGCTGACCTACATCAGAGCTTATATAGGCATCACCATTGGTGGCTTGATAAATTGCTTCAATGACGGCCTGAGGCTTTATTTTATCGCCCGCAGTGCTGTAGCTTAAACATTTTTGTTCACGCCAGCTAATGATCTGACGCCACCAATCTTCTTGAGCACTACGATCAATTTTGATTGGACTTTTATCTATGGCTGTCTGTAATTGCTCAAGTACGGTTGATAAACAACCGACGACGGGAATGTGGGCTTTTATCGTTTTTGAAATAGAGGTCGGATCAACATCAACATGAACAATCGTCGCATTGGGACAAAATTTCTTCACGTTATTGGTTACCCTGTCATCAAATCGGGCGCCTAGAGCTAAGATCACATCGGCATTTGCCATCGCCTTATTTGCTTCAAGGCTCCCGTGCATACCTAGCATACCAACGAAATTAGGGTGAACCCCGGAAATACCGCCCAATCCCATTAAGGTATTAGTGATTGGTGCATTGAGTGATTCAACCAAATGAGTCAGTTGCTCTGAAGTGTTAGAAATAATAATCCCGCCACCAGAGTAAATGACCAGTTTTTTAGCTTCTAAAATAGCGGCAACGGCTTTGCGAATTTGCTTTGGGTGGCCTTTGGTATTTGGGCTATAGGTTCTCAGCTCTGTGGTTGCTGGAAACTCAAAATCAAATTTAAGTGCAGGGTTTAACATATCTTTTGGCAGTTCTACGACCACAGGACCTGGGCGTCCAGTACTTGCAATATAAAATGCTTTAGCCAAAATTTTAGGGATATCTTTTGCGCTACGACAGTTAAAACTGTGTTTTACGATTGGCCGAGAGCAACCAACAATATCGGTTTCTTGAAATGCATCATCACCAATTAAGTTAGTCGGCACTTGACCGGATAGCACTACCATAGGAATAGAATCCATATAGGCTGTAGCGATCCCCGTGATACAGTTTGTCGCACCTGGACCTGATGTTGCTAATACTACGCCCACTTCACCTGTGGCACGTGCATAACCATCAGCCATATGGGTTGCAGCTTGCTCATGACGAACTAAAATATGCTCTACATCATCTTGCTGAAATAATGCGTCATAAAGATCTAATACTGAGCCACCGGGGTAGCCAAATATATATTTTACCTTCAATGCCTTTAATGCCTGAACAACTAGTTCGGAGCCATTATATTGTTGTGTACTCATCCTCATTCCTCTGTGTGCCTGTTACCGATTGATTATTATCATGAGTAATAATGTGCTATTGCACGCACTCCCCATTTATTCTGTGCAATTACCGTATAATTTAAATGCATAAAAAAACCCCCGCTTAGGGCGGGGGTTTTTAAAAAGCTATCTCACCTTCTAATACATCCCCGCTGGGCTTAAAACTAAGACCAGTACGAGTACAGTGACTAGGTGAAATTGATATTTCATAACGTTATTTTTCTTCTCGGTATTTGTTATATAAGTTCAAATGAGTTATTGCGCTGAGATAGCCGAATAACTCATTTAGTCTACAAATTTAATAGTCTTATTTTTAAAGGTTTTGCCAGCTAATGTCAACAGTCAAAACGGCAATGTTGCATTAAAATTCCAAATTAATTGTTTTTATATTTAAAAGTTGCTTTAAATTGCATTTTTAACCGTTAAAAGCAAAGAAATTATGCTTTTTGTGAAGCGTGGGAATATTCACTGTATATCTATAAATGTAATGTAAGTATATAAATTATTCGCTATTATTATCGTTATGGAGTTGTTGATAGGTGATCCTGTGAAATACTCACAATTGTTATGTGGCCTGACTTTGGCATTGTTAAGTCAACAGAGTGTGGCAAAACCACAAAATAGTAGCCCAACTGATATTGGGGTCGTTAACAAAGAGCGAATTTTATATTGGTTAGATAAACGCGGGCAGCTTGACGATAAAATAGCGCATGACAAATTATTGTCTGATTATATTGGCCGTGGTGAATCGATGCATTCACGTCGGCAGCTTAACCCTCAAGTTTTAACCCAACAACGAAAAATGGCTCAGCGCTTAGCGAGTGTGTCTTCGCAGTTACCTAACTCGACGCACAATACCGTAAAAGTGTTGGCTATATTGGTTGATTTTCCTGACTTACCTCATGATGATAATGGCTTAGCCGCAGTTGATAGCGATATGTACTACTCAAGCTATAGTCAGCAGCATTACCAACAAATGTTGTTCGCTACTGATGGTTACTCAGGTCCACAGCAGCAACCGTTGCAAACAGCGTATCAATACTATCAGCAAGCCTCAGGGGAAAGCTTAGCATTTACGGGTCAAGTTTATGGCTGGGTAACAGCCGATAATGATGCGAAAAGTTATGGGGCTCGCCAAGGGGGTAATAATGATATTGATGCCCCTAGTTTAGTGCATGAAGCGGTAGAAAAAGCCGTAGCAAAATTTAATATTAATTTAGCCGATTATGATTTAACAGATTTGGATGATCGTGATGGTGATGGGATCACCAATGAACCTGATGGGATTATTGACCATGTTATGATTTTCCACTCGAGTATAGGTGAGGAAGCCGGTGGTGGCGTACTGGGTACTGATGCAATTTGGTCACATCGTTTTTATGTGTACGACCAAAACAATCAGCCAAGTGCGGTTGATGGCAGTAGTATTCGTTTATTTGGTTATACTATAAATCCTATCGATGCTGGTATTGGCGTGGTGGTACATGAGTTTGGTCACGACTTAGGTTTGCCTGATGAATATGATTTAACCGGCAGTGCGCTGGGGGAGCCAGTTGCGCTTTGGTCTGTGATGTCTGGTGGTAGTTGGGCAGGCTCACCTCGTGGCTCACAGCCGGTGATGTTCAGTCCTTATGCACTCGAGTACTTACAAAACCGTTATCAAGGAAACTGGCTTAATCAAACGACGATATCGTTAGACGAAATCGATACCAATCAACAGCAAATACTTCGCCATAGTAGTGGGGTATCAACTGAATTAAACCAGTTAAAAATCACCCTACCAACCAACTTACAACCGTTTTATCAAGCAGTAGAAGGGCACTTGCAATACTACTCTGGCAGTGGTGATAATGTTTCACAAAGTATGACATATACAGTTAATTTACCAGCAAGTACGCAGCCTACTTATCTTGATTTAAGTGCCTATTACAGCATTGAAACGGATTATGATTATGCTCAAGTATTAGTAAACGCACAGCCTATTGCTTCGCAATATACTCAAGCAGTCAATCCATTTTATGGAGACATTGGTCCATATATAACAGGGTCTTCAAGTTCAGTAAATGACGCTCAGCAGCCGAATAATTATTTACGGCATCGTTTTGACTTATCAGCTTATGCTGGTCAAACAATCACACTTAGTTTTAACTATAAAACGGACACTTATACTCATTATTTTGGTCTAGTGGTTGATGATATGACCATTAGCCAAGGTGATACTTTCGTTTGGCAAGATAATGCAGAGCAGTCAACACAAGCACAACTTGATGGCTTTAGCCGAGTGGGGGATCACATCTATGCAAAACCACACAATTACTATTTACAGTTACGTAGTTATTTAGGAATAGATAGTGGTTTACAAGTTGAGCAGTATTCACCGGGTTTATTACTTTGGTCTGCTAATGAACAGTATACAGATAATAATACTCCTGAGCATATTGGTGAAGGGTTTATATTGGTTGTTGATGCCGATCAAAATGCCATTGCAAAAGGTAATAGCAGCGCACCTGCCAGTACTACGATTCAGTTAAGAGATGCTGCTTTTAGTCTTTATGATCAGCGCCAAGGTTTAGGCGATACGCAGTTAACAGCAATCACTGAGTTTAATGATAATAATGATTACAGTTTTGCCACGCAACCGGCCTCTGGTGTAAAAGTTTCAACGTTTGGTTTTAATTTTTCTATTGTTGAGCAAGCGATTAATAATAGCTCAATTGAATTGAATTTAGGCTATACACCACAGTCTGGGATCAATGTAATTACTAATGATCTCGAAGCGAGTTTTGAAATTAAAGGAATGGCGTTGACCCCAACCGATAGTTTTAACTGGCAGTTTGGTGATGGACAAAGTAGTGATGAATTGAATCCAAATCATAAATTTGCCGATTACGGTAGTTACACTGTGGGTTTTACTCGTACTAATGAACAAGGGCAGCAGTTTCAAGAATCGATGACTTTTGTGCTTACTGCGCCGTTATCAATTTCTAGTGTGGATACCAGTATAGAGAAAGGCAATGTTACTGCAAAAGTCACTGTATCAGGTGGTCAAGCACCTTATGACTATGCATGGCAATTAGGTGATGGCTCAACTGCGAAAGGGCAGAGCATTAACTACCGCTATGAATACAGTGGCGATTATACCTTGAGCGTTATTGTAACTGATGCAAATGGCGCTATGCAGTCTTTTGCAACCCAAGTGTCGGCAGATGTATTACTTACAACACAGGCCAGTTACAGTGCAAAAGATTTGCTGGTTAATTTTAACAGTGATACCAAAGGCGGGTTTAATAATTACACTTACAGTTGGGATTTTGGAGATGACAGTGCTGTAAGCCAACGTGCTAATCCTACACATACTTATAGCCAAGCGGGAAGTTATACGGTGACACTGATCGTGACTGATACCTCTGCAAAAGGCATAAAAAACACCTTACCGTCTAGCAAGCTTATGGTAACAGTGCAAAAACAAGTTGCCAGTTCAGGCTCCAGTGGCGGAAGTATATTTTGGTTATTGTTACTGCTACCGCTCAGTTTTCGAACAAAGAGGCAAGCATAAACTAAGTGACAAAAAAGCCAGTAAATACTGGCTTTTATTATAATGCTAATAATCTAGGTTTGGTTTATAAACGGTCGATAACAGCTTGAGTGAAGTCAGTAGTACCGTGACTGCCACCTAAATCGCGAGTGGTACGATCACCCGATTTAATTACGTCAGCTACAGCACTGCGAATACGCTCTGCAGTTTCGCCCATTTCTAAATGCTCTAACATTTGAATAGATGCCAAAATAACAGAGGTTGGATTTGCTAAGTTTTTACCAGCAATATCAGGTGCGCTGCCATGAACTGCTTCAAAGATTGCTGCATCTTCACCGATGTTAGCGCCAGGTGCCATACCCAAACCGCCTACTAGACCAGCACATAGATCAGATAAAATATCACCAAACAGGTTTGTAGTAACGATAACGTCAAACTCTTCAGGGCTCATTACCAGTTTCATACAGGTTGCATCAACAATCATTTCAGTTGATTCAATTTCAGGATAACGCTCAGCAACTTCACGAGCTACTTTTAAGAATAAACCTGAAGTTGATTTTAAGATGTTAGCTTTGTGAACCGCTGTCACTTTTTTACGACCTTCACGCACGGCTAGTTCGTAGGCAAAAGTAACGATTTTTTCAGCACCTTCACGGGTGATCATAGACATTGCTTGTGCTTCGTTGCCATCTTCTGATGTCACTTGGCCTAAACCTGAATACATACCTTGCGTATTTTCACGTACCGTGATGATATCAATGTCTTCATAACGTGCTTTGGTGCCAACAAATGACTTTACTGGGCGTACATTGGCGTATAAACCAAACTGCTTTCGTAATGTTACATTGATTGAAGTAAAACCTTCACCAACTGGCGTAGTTAGTGGGCCTTTAAGAGTAATTTTATTACGCGCAATAGTATCAATGGTATCTTGTGGTAATAATTCACCGGTCTTTTCTAGGGCTGCAAGACCTGCATCAACGAATTCATAATCAAAATCGCACCCTGCGGCTGTTAAGATCTCAAGGGCTGAATCAATAATACTCGGACCGATGCCGTCGCCTTTGATCACTGTGATGGTTTGTTTGGCCATGAACTTTTCCTATTACGAGTTAGAAATGCACGTAAATGTGACGCATTATTATACCAATCGACTTAAATATTTAACCATTCTAGCGTGCTAAATAAAGCGCTAACTGCGTTATGAATTTCTCAAGTAGAACAACTACATGTCGAAATTTATGCCTTGTTATCACTCTATTTATCTGTCGCTATAAATGGCTAGTAACTTAACACGATTGGTATTAAGCGATTACTTGTTAGATTATTTACGTGAATGAGTTTGAAAATACAAGCGGCTTTTATAGCAATTTATTCAACTTTTTGCCAGTAAAACCCACGAAAACGCACTAAATTAGTCACTATGTCTAATAAATATTCATACGCTATTGCTTAAACCTAGGCTTGGTAGCTGTGCATAAAAATCCTCGCTGGACTGCCAATCTAAGCGTTTTAACACTTGCTCAAAAGTGTGTGTTTGCCAACTACTTTGTATTACGTTGGGTTGATACACCTTAATAACGACGAGTTTTATTGCAACCCATAATTGTGCCTCTGCAGATAAGTGTTGTTTTTTTTGCTGCTCTGCATCTAAGAGCGCTTGTGTCCATGGATTGTCACCAAGCAATTCAAGTAAATAAGCCGATAAATGCCCACTATCATGAATCGTGACACCAAATAGCCACGCAAACGGCATACTTACATCACTTTTAGGTGAGTGTTCATACACTGTCTTACGGCTAATTGTGGTGCTACAGTATTCAATCAAATAATTAACGTAACCATAAATAGGCAAAGCGAGGTGCTCGAACTGGTTGTGTTGATCACGACTTACCAGCTGGTTTAATAAACTTATTATTGCCTGTAAGCGTAATTGTATATGTTGCATTAATGGATGTGCTTGGTAGTTTACTAATTGCTCAAAGAGCACCCGTTGAATGATCGCTGGTGCATTGTATAAGCCGACCATTGATAAACAATGGCGTAAATCTTTGCCTGCTAGGTGCTCTTTATTATAAGGCTTCACTGCTTCACGAAGTAACTCAATTGTCGCTGGATGATTGTTGAGTAATTTAGCAAGGGCACTGTATGAGTATTCTTGTTGTATTTTAACTTGGCTTATCAGCATCAGTAATTGTTGTTTTTCAAAGTTTACAATTTCAACAGGGGGGGCTATGTGCTCATTGAACCATACGCTAAACAATAATCGCTTGTCTTTACTTGGGCGTTGTTTTGAATGTGATTCTAGCTTTGCCTTAACGCTATACCATTTGGTTTTTTGCTGCTCATGCAATGCAATTAATAAATCCCGTTGCTGGTGGTTTTTACCAATATAAGTGAGCTGCTGATCGCTATAATTAACTAAAGAGCCTGGCAGGTAAGGGCCAAAATGACCGATTAATGCTTTTAATGCTTGTTGGGCAAACAGGTTAGGAGTACGGATATAAATATCAGCCACTGCCTTATAGATATCAATATGATCATTTTGGGTACGATAGGTAATGTTCATCGCAATAATATTTGCTAACGCAACTAACGTCGTTGGTCCATCATAGATCATGATTTTTGGTGTGCTTAGCAAGGCCTGCTTATACTTATTTAAGCGCGCTAAAATACACGCAATATGGTCAGTGGGAACGTTAGCTGATTGCAGTAATTTTACTGCTAGCTGATGACGCGACTGCCATTGCTTTTTTTCTTGTTGGGTAAGAGGTTGGCGCAGGGCCAGCTTATTAGTTTGTGTTTGCACACATAAATAGTTAGTTAAACACACACAAATAAGCAATTGGCTGATTTTACTGTCGTAACTTAAACTGCGACAAAATGCGGCGACAATGACACATTGATTGACCACTAAGTTGGTTGTATAACCTTGTGTTTCTGCATATAGAGTAAGCTGGGCTTGTAGTGCATTTGGATGTGAATCATAGAGTTTATAATATTGCTCAGCTAGTTGTGTCAACAGCGGATAAATTTGTGGCCACTGACTTTTATTATTATAACGCCTTAATATTTGGTGAGTTTTTTCAAATAGGCTGGCAAGATCTTGTGCGCAGAGTGCATCCATAAGTAATTAATTACCCGCGTTGCTCAAATGCATCAAATGCACTTGGGCCCCACAAAATCAATTCGCCATTTTTAAACAGTAAACCAGTACACTCATCCATAGTCGTGATCCCATCTGATTTGATATGTTGAGTACGGTAAAAAATAATTTGCCATACTTCCTCTTTATCACGTTTCGCGAATGTTAGATCAGGACTGCCTAAATACTCTAAAACTGTGTTTAAGTTAGTCGGTGTTTCGACACTTAATTTAGCGATATAACGTTTATTGAACGCTTCTCGGTCTTGCCAGATCATCGCCTGTGGATCATCTTTATAAAAAGTAATGACCAAAGTAGCGATCAAGGCGTATACACCCAAACCTAATATGAGATAGCGAAAAACCTTCTTAAACATTGTGCACTCTTACGCTGAGACTTAAATTTAGTATACGCATAGTTCAAATCCAGTGCTACGTGAATGCGATTAATTGAGCCTTAACTGCTTTAAACTAAAGCCTAGGTTAATATCTGTACGTAAACCAACCAAATGTTTAGAGGTAATATAGTCAGCCATTCCTGTCGCTAACTTTTTACGAACTGCTGTAGAGAGCGTTTCATCTTCTACCGCCAATGTTATATCTGCGTGCTTACTAATAATCTCTTGTGCTGTTTTAGTACCAATTCCCTTAATACCCGGAATATCATTGGTTTTATCACCAGCCATTGCCCAAAAATCAATTAATCGAGCTTGCTCAACACCAAAACGTTGTACGATAGAGTGATGATCTAAATATTCTTTTTTAAAATAATCATACACATTAATATAATTATTTAAGCTAGGTAAAAACCCTTTATCAGTGGAGACAATTGTACTATGCAACTGATTTTGCGCCATTTTATCGGCTAATGTCGCAATAATATCATCTGCTTCATCATTTACTGGGGCAAACACCACAATACCCGTTTGCTCAATCGCCTGTTTAAATTTATCTAATGAGTTTTTCAGAGTTTCAGGCATGGGGGCACGGCTGCTTTTATATTGAGCGTAATAATGATACCGCCAGCTTTTATCACCATCAAATACAGCAATAGCATGCGTTGCTTGGGTGATCTTTATAAGTTTTTCACAAGCGTGAGCTACCCGCGCGCAGCAGGTATTTATCATTTGCTCATCACTGCCTTTGTTTTGATTACTATCAACTGCATAAATGCGCCTAATTAAATTAAGCGCATCGATTAAAAGTAACTGACCTGACACGAATACATTAACCCTTATGCTTTGACTTCATAACATGGAACATATTGACTGCCTGGGAGCTTCATCCTTCCTTGCTCAACAAATGCTTGCAGCAGTTTGTCCATGGCTTTCATTAAAGTCGGCTCACCGCTAATGATAAACCGGCCATGTTGTTTAATGGCTTGTATGCCTTCGTCTTTAACATTCCCTGCAACAATACCTGAAAATGCACGGCGCAAATTAGCGGCTAGTAATTGTTTTTCTTGGTCTAAATGTAAATCAAGCCCAGCCATATTGGCATGAGTTGGCGCGAAAGGTTGCTGAAATTCATTTTCAATTTTTAACGTCCAGTTAAAGTAATATGCATCGCCCTGACTCTTGCGGTAATCACGAACATTTGCCATTGCAGATTTGAGTTTGATCCCAACTAATTCGGGGTTATCAATAATAACTTCAAATTTATCAAGCGCCTCCTTACCTAACGTCATTTCAATGAACTGGCATAATTCGCTAAAGTAATTTTCACTTTCTTTCGGCCCAGTTAAAATAACCGGTAACGACTGTTTGGCATTATCAGGGTGAAGTAAAATGCCTAGTAAATACAATAACTCTTCAGCAGTGCCAGCGCCGCCAGGGAAAATAATTATAGCGTGGGCGGTGCGTACAAAGGCTTCAAGGCGCTTTTCAATATCTGGTAAAATAACCAGTTCATTGACGATCGGATTTGGTGGCTCTGCGGCAATAATACTTGGCTCTGTTAAGCCCAAATAACGGTTATTGGTGTTGCGTTGTTTTGCATGTCCAATGGTTGCACCTTTCATTGGACCTTTCATGGCACCGGGGCCACAGCCAGTACAAATATTTAAGCCACGTAAACCAAGCTCATAACCTACTTGTTTAGTGTATTTATATTCGTTTTCATTAATAGAATGACCACCCCAGCAGACAATCATACTTGGATCGCTATTAACGCGAAGCGCTGCGGCATTACGCAACATATCAAAGACCATATGAGTAATGGCTTTTTGTTCGGTTAAATCTTTTTCGTATTTTTGACAAATAAATAAAATATCACGAATAACAGAGAAAATATGTTCGTGGATCCCAGTGATTATTTCACCATCAACAAAAGCCGTAGTCGGAGGATTGAGTAGTTCAATTTTTATGCCTCGCTCACGGCTTAATAAGCGAATATCAAAATCTTGATATTTATTGTAAATCTCTGAGCTGGAGTCAGTATGACTGCCAACATTGAGAACAGCTAGCGCACAGTTTCTAAATAACTTATAACGCTCACTGGTAGACGATTGCTCTAATAAATCAACTTCGAGCTGCGACAGTAAATCTAACACACCTGTCGGGTTTAACTGTATTAACATAGGCGTTCTCCTTGCTATAAAAAGCACTAGGTCGGTCGCTGTTATTTATTGATACACAAGCGATCACGACCGGTATTTTTTGCTTTGTAGAGAGCATCATCGGCGCGGTCAAAAGCGCCCAATGGGGTATCACCTTTTTTAAACTGCGTGGCACCGACGGAAACTGTTATCTCTACTTGTTTATCTCTGAACTTAAACGGAATCCCTTTCACCGCTTTTCTTAGTTTTTCAAGAGGTTTTTTGGCATGCTCTAAGGGCATACCTGGCATTAATAAAACAAATTCTTCACCGCCATAGCGGGCTATAAAATCAGATTTACGAATTGACATTTGCAGCGCTTTGGCAATCACTTGTAACGTTTTATCACCCGCGCTGTGACCATATTTATCGTTGATAGACTTAAAGTGATCAACATCAATCACCACTAAGGTGACATCGGATTCTTGTACTGCAAACAAATGAAATTCGTGATGAAAGCGTTCGTCAAATGCGGCTCGGTTTGGCAGTTTGGTAAGGCCATCAAGCAAACTTTTAAAACGTTGCTCATGCAGGCGTTTTTTATATTTAGATAATTTAGTTTCAAGGCTGCCAATGCGTTGATTGATCTCTTGAAAACTGTTTAGCAACATATCGCGATCTTGCTGCTCGAGGCGCTCTTTTTCAATTAAGTCTTCACTTAACGATTTTAATTCGTTATCAACTAAGGCTTTTAATGATGAAATTGAAGTAGCATTTTGGGTTTGTGCTGTCAGATTGTTAATTTTATCTTCAATGCGCTTATTTAATGCAGTAAATTCAGCCCCCATTGCTTCTGAATGTTTACTTGTAGAAACAATTGAGTGGTGTAATTCTTCAAGCGTTTGGTTCAATGACACTAAAAAGCTTTGTGCAGATTGACGCTCTTTACTGATATTGTTGGCAATGATGCGAATAATATCGATTGCAGAGGTCAATAAATCATCCACTGAATCGGTTTCAGAGATATTATTTTTGATGGTTTTTACTTGATCTGCAGCTTCATCTTCAAATACTAAATCATTAGCTAAATTGAGTAACTCTTTTGCTAAATTAGGTTGCACAGCAGTTTGCTGGCATTCAGGAATAGTCAGTTTTACTTGTAAGGCTTGATGATAAATCGTCACTAAACGATTAAGGAGTGGAATGAAATCCCGCGTCGATTGCACATTATTCAGTTCATGATCCAGTAAATGACGCAATGTTCTGCGTGCATCATCTGGTAACCCTTTGGTTTTCTGCAGTAACTTGCCAGCATCGAGCACACTGTTATGAAGTTCACGCTGATGTGTGGCCTGTTGTGCTTCTTGATTTTTTAGCAGTGTAAGAATTTCATCGATCTGTGGCGCGAATAATTCAAAATCGACCCCTTTAGCCAGCGCACTACGAAACTTAGCTAAGCGATTATCAAGTTCAATGTCCATACCTTTACAGCTTAACGATAACTTAGCTGCAAAGTGTGTCAATGTGTCTACTTGATGCTTACGTGCATGTTCAACTACCATACGAGTATCAATGGCTTGTTTAAGTTTTTTATTTAAAACTTCGAGCTGTTGTGACACTAATAGTTACCGCCATTGATTAAATCTTACATGGTTGTAAGTTTACAACAAAAATTGCACAAATGTAGTCAGTAAGTCAAAAACTTAGCATTTGTTGATGATTTTTATTCATCGAACCTATCTGCACGTGTATTTATCGCTTTTAATTCACATTTTCTATCATCATTGTTAGGCTCACGCATAATAAAATCACTTGATATATGAATTAAGAGCCTCTATGAAAAAGTTTTTAGCATTATCGGTATTAGCCGCTTTATCTCACTCGGCATGGGCCGATGTTAATTATTCACTTGCTGTTACTCAACCTGAACATCATTTAGGCAACGTTAGCGTAGAATTTCCACAAACGGCACAAGCACATTTAGATGTAAAGTTGCCAGCTTGGCGAACAGGTCGTTACGAAATTTTGAACCTTGCAAACGGTGTGCGTTTTTTTGAAGCAACAGGCGATAATGGTAAAGCATTAAAATGGGAAAAAATTGATGCCAGTACATGGCGGGTACATTTAGATAAACCAACAGAAGTTAAAATTGATTATCAAGTGTATGCTAATGAGTTAGGTAAACGTGCGCGCCATATTGATGATAGCCACGCATTTATAGATGCATCAGGCTTTTTTATGTTTAGTGAATCATTTCGTCAAGAGCCAGTGACGGTTAAGCTAGATGTACCGAAAGCATGGCGCTCAGTATCGGGTATGGATAATGCAGGCTCAAAACATAGCTTTAAAGCCGCAGATTACGATGTATTAGTTGATTCGCCGATTGAAACGGGTATTAATGAACTCCATAAATTTGCCGTAGATGGCCGCGATTATGAATTAGTGATCTGGGGCAAGGGCAACTATGATGTTGAGCAAATGCTTGAAGATCTTAAGAAGCTGGTAGCAACAGGCAATATTATTTGGGATGCTTACCCGTACCAACGTTATGTATTTATGGTACATGCAACCTCAGGGGCAGGTGGTGCCACCGAGCATTTAAACTCAACGATTATTCAGCGTCCGCGTGACCGTTTTGGCTCGCGTGAAGACTATCTTGCATTTATTAGCACCGCAGCACATGAATTTATCCATACTTGGAACGTAAAAGCATATAGACCTGAAGGTTTAGTTCCTTACGATTACACGCATATTAATTACGATAAACTATTATGGATAGCGGAAGGTTCAACCAGTTATTTTGAAGATCATTTAATGGTGCGCTCAGGGATTGCCACGACGGATGAATTTTTAAACGTGTTAACGAAAACCGTCAACCGTCATTTATCATCGCCTGGGCGTGAGGTACAAAGCGCCACCGAAACCAGTTTTGATAAATGGATAAATCAAGGTGGTGACCATGCTCGTAACTACAGTACTAATATTTACTCAGAAGGTTCATTGATTTCGATGGCCCTTGATATTGATTTACTTGAGAACAGCCAAGGTAAGCAAAGCTACCGTGATATTCATCGTGCACTTTACAATCAATATAAAATGCCGCATGGCTTTACTGCAACTGACGTGAAAACTATTTTAAAACAGTTAACGGGCCGCGATTACAGCCAGTGGTGGGCAAATAATGTTGATGCACCAGCAGATATTGATTTTGACGCACTGTTTAAAAAAGTAGGCTTAATGTTAGAGCGTCCAAAAGATGCAAAAGCCGTTGCCAGTGTTGATGCGATGGCAAAAAATACCGGTGAGTTATTAACTTTAACTCATGTGCGTCGCGATGGCGCTGCATGGCAAGCGGGTTTGACCAGCGATGACAAAATTGTGGCAATTAACAAAAAGCATGTTGGTAAAGATTTAAAATCAAGCTTAGAAACATTTAAAGCAGGGGATAAAGTAACCATTGATTTTATCCGCCGTGATGCACTGCAAAGCACCACAATAACGCTAGCACAAAGCTTTGATAAAGATAAAAAGCTAGTTGCTGACAAACAGGCAACTGCACAGCAAATGGCATTATTTAAAGCATGGATGGGTGTAGAGCACCCAAACCTCGTTAAAAAATAAATACTATTTAATGATGCTAGGTTATGAGTAAAAAGGAGCTGCGGCTCCTTTTTTGCATTTAGGAGTAGTGGGTAAAGCACGCTTAGTTTGGGCAATAAATGCCGCCGTTGCAAAGTGATTGTTTACCGCACTACGGAGTTGCTGACCTTTACGCGCTAAAAACGATTTCTTTTCGCGCGCATTACTACGCGATTTGATATCACTTACCTGCTCACAATCTTGGGAGAATGGATACGGTAGTAATGAATAGCCAGCGACTTGAGTTTCCCAAATATGTTGTAGATCACAATCAACAGGGCGAGCAAACGTTTTAGTGGCAGCTAATAATTGTTTTGCACCTTGATAACTGATTGCAGTAGCACAACATCCTGTCATCAACTTTTTATGGATCACTAATCGTTGCTCAAACTGCAACGGTATCTGATAGGCGATTTTGCGAGTACGGTTTTGATAAGCTGAGAGTTTTATAAGTTGCCAAGCAAGCGGTAATTGCTCAATATTTTTAATTGCACTACCGATACTTGAATCTAAGATAAAGTCATCTTCGAGCACAATTGCGTAATCAAGTTTTCTATCGACAATGGTTTGCCACGCTTTGCGATGGCTCAAATAACAGCCAATCTGCCCAGCACTGAGCGGGTAGTGATATTCTTGTGTATTGAGGCTAGGACTGTAATTAATTTCTTTTTGTGCTTGCGTGAGCATGGCGCCATCAATTGCATCTATACGCTCAAAACTTAGCCCATGTGCGGTTAATTGTCGCTGGCTGTTTGCCAATCGCTCGGTTGAGCGAGCGAGGTTGATCAAAAAAATAGCAGTCATAGTTAGGCCGTGCATTACTAATAGTATTTAAATCCTAACGATTGAAAATGACTAAATGATTGCATTGTTGTGTTGTTTTTATTGCTAACAGAGCTCGATGAAATATTTGTTTTCAGTATTTTGTTACACAATAGTGTGGCTATTTTGTCGCAGAAATATTGACCTTGCTAAGGCTGCACGCGTAACCTGTTATAGAAACAATAAAAAGGATTAAAAAATGCGTTTAAAACCACTCATAGCATCACTTGCTATTGTAGTATCGGGCTCAACATTTGCTGATGAAGGCATGTGGCAACCACACCAACTTCCTGATCTAGAATCAATTCTGAAAGCCAAAGGATTAGAAATTGATGCAAAATCGATTTCTAAATTAACCGAGTTCCCAATGAATGCAGTGATAAGCCTTGGTGGCTGTACCGCATCATTTGTATCGCCAAAAGGGCTGGTGGTTACCAATCATCACTGTGCTTATGGTTCGATTCAATATAACTCAACACCAGAGAACAATATTTTAGAAAATGGTTTTTTAGCAACAACACCGGCTGAAGACTTACCAGCGGCACCCGGCTCTAGAGTGTATGTAACTGAAACAGTTACCGACGTGACCAAAAAAGTAATAAAAGGCACTGAAAAACTCAGCGCCAAAGCGCGCTACGACGCGCTAGAGAAAAACGAAAAAGCATTAGTGTCAGCATGTGAAGCTGACGATAATTATCGCTGTAATGTGTATTCATTCCACGGTGGTCTAGAGTTTTACTTAATCAAATCACTAGAAATTAAAGATGTACGCTTAGCATACGCGCCTGCCATGGGCGTAGGTAAGTACGGTGGCGATATCGATAACTGGATGTGGCCGCGCCATACCGGCGACTTTTCATTTTATCGTGCATATGTTGGTAAAGACGGCAAGCCAGCAGAATTTAGCGAAGAAAATGTACCTTATGTGCCTGATTCATATCTAAGTGTCAGCGCCAAAGGCGTCCAAGATGGCGACTTTGTAATGGTTGCTGGTTATCCTGGACGCACTAACCGTTACCGCATTGCTGCTGAAGTTGATTATGTATTTAATACCAGCTATCCCAAATCACGCGAGCATAATTCAAAATATGTGTCTTTAATTGAAGAGAATTCAGAAGATGGCAGCAAAGCGCGTATTGCTTATGAAAGCACTATTGCGGGTTACAATAACTATATTAAAAACTACGGGTCAATGATAGAAAGCTTTAATAAAGGCACTATGTATGAACGTAAAAAGCAATTTGAACAAGATCTCACTGCGTGGATAAACAGCGACCGTAAGCGTAAAAAACAATACGGTAAAGTGTTAAATGAACTGTCGGCGCTAGTCGCTCAATCGCAACAGCACAATGATCGTGATCGTATGCTTGGCTATGTACACCGCTCACAAATGATCAGTACCGCACGTAGCTTATATCGCTTAGCGTATGAGCAACAAAAACCTGATAGCGAACGTGAATCTGGCTATCAAGAACGCGATTTACCACGCTTTGAAGCCGGTTTAAAGCGCATGAGTCGCCGTTTTGATGCAAACGTTGATAAAGCCATTTTATTACATTTTTTAGAGCTGTATGCCGCGTTACCTAAAGAAGAGCGTTTTGCAGAAGTAGATAAAGTTTTTGAATTAGAAAATGGCTTTGATAAAACCAAGCACAGTGCACTATTAGCAAAAATGTATGCTAATTCAACGCTAGATAATGAAGACGTTCGTATCGCGTTATCTACGCAATCATTTGCTGAACTTGAACAAAGCCAAGATGCATTTATGCAATACGCGAAGGCCATCTTTGCCGTAATGAAAGCTGAAGAAGACAAAGACAAAGCACTTGCCGGTAAACTACAAGCGGCGCGTCCACAGTTAATGAGTGCTATCATAGCGTTTAATGAAGCACAAAATAAACCTGTGTATGCAGATGCGAATAGCACATTACGTGTAACGTATGGCACTGTTGGAGGCTATTCACCGCAAGACGGTTTGATAGCAACACCGTTTACATCACTTGAAGGGCTACTTGCAAAAAACACCGATGTTGATCCATTTAACGCGCCTGAAAAACTGCAACAGCAAATCAAGGCTAAAATATTTGGTGATTACACCGGTGGCATGAATACCGTACCAGTTAACTTTTTATCAAACGTAGACACGACTGGAGGTAACTCAGGTTCACCAACACTTAACGGTAAAGCCGAACTGGTAGGCTTACTGTTTGATGGTGTGTACGAAAGTATTATTGGCGATTGGGATTATAACCCAGCACTTAATCGTTCAATCCACGTTGATTCACGTTACATGCTGTGGGTGATGGATAAAGTAGATAACGCACAAAACCTATTAGACGAAATGAAAATCGTAAAATAAGTAATCAGTAAAATAGTAGGGCGCTTACCATAACGGTAAGCGCCTTTTTTAATAAGTATAATTTGTAATGACTTATGTCTACTTTTTGCTATGAGCGGAAGTTGATTTGCCGAAGCCGAACTGGCAATAAAGCACAAACAAAGCAAGTACTTACTTTATAAATGAGCTCAGAACACCGTATAGGGTAGCAATATCAATTGGTTTTGCTATATGTGCATCAAATCCTTGGCTTAAATAATCAGCAACGTCATCAATCATTACATTTGCGGTTAGTGCAATTATCGGTATATGCTTATTGAAATTAATGATATTTTTCATTGCTTCAACACCATCCATTTCAGGCATTTGTATATCCATAAGTATCAAATCAAAGTCCTTTTCTTTAGCTGCTTCTACTGCCTGTTTACCGTTATCTACAATAGTTAATGATGCATTAGTGCCTTCGAGCATTGACTGAATGACAATTTGATTGATTTCGTTATCCTCAGCAATCAGTATTTTCTTTCCCCTCAACGGCGGCGGAGTCATAGATTTTTGTACGAAAGAGCTGACACTCTTATTGGTTATAGTTAATGGTAATATGACTCTTATAGTGGTGCCTCTACCCACATTGCTTTTTACATCGATAGTGCCTCTCATCATAAGAATAAGACTGAGGGTAATCGACATACCCAGCCCAGTTCCACCAAATTTACGTGTTGTTGAGTTGTCTGCCTGTGAAAAACGATCAAATATACGAGCTTGAGCTTCCTCACTCATTCCAACTCCTGTATCAGCCACTTCAAGACTAATAGCCTGCTTTTCTTGGTAAAGAGTTTCGCTCAAGTGAATGTTTACGCTACCCTTTTCAGTAAACTTAACAGCATTCGACACAAGATTGAGTAATATTTGCTTAACACGGACAATGTCTCCTAACCAGTGATCATTAAAATTTTCATCAATATTACTGACAAGTTTAATACCCTTATTACTGACTATGCTGTCCACTTCAAATTTCACAGATTTAATTATATCGCTAATCGAGAAAGGCTCTTGCTCTAGGCTTAGTTTATTGCTCTCTATCTTTGAGTAATCCAAAATATCGTTGATAATGGTTAACAGCGATTTAGAAGACGATACTGCATTTTTAAGCATTACTTTGGACTTGGCATCGAGATACTCAGTATTGACCATCTGCAGTCCGCCTAAAATTGCATTCATGGGCGTACGTATCTCATGGCTCATATTTGACAAAAATTCACTTTTCGTTTGGGTTGCCTGCTCAGCTTTTTGCTTAGCTACTTCTAGCTCATTTATCGCATTTATTTTATCTGTAATGTCGTAATTTACACCGATGACTTTTAGAGCGTTGCCATCATTATCTCTAATAACTTCTGCGCTAGCTTTGATTGTTCTTACCTGCCCGTTTGGATGTACTACTCTAAACTCTGGATTAAAAGCACCTAAACCTGATACGGCATCCTCTAATTGTTTGTTAGACTCTTCCATATCATCAGGGTGAAGACTATGAGTCCAAGCTTCATAAGCACCAGAAAAACAATTCTCTGTAATGCCATACAGCTTGTACATCCATTCATCCCAGATTAATTCTCCCGAAATGACATCCCACTCCCACACACCAATTTGAGCTGATTCATTTGCCAATTTCATTCTCAGAGAACTGGTTTCAGCTTGGTTTTTTGCTATTTGTAATTCGGTTTCTATCTGTTTCTGATGGGAAGTATCTTGGATGACAGAGCAAATCAGCTCATCGCCATTTGCACTCTTAATTATAACGCCCGACAATTGTACGGGGTATTCATAACCCTTTTTATGAATATATTCTTTATAGTAAGGTCCGTAACGGCCTGTTTCTGAGAGGGATTTTAGTTGTTCTTTTTCTTGTTCTTCGTACTTTTTTGGTGTCAACTTCCAATAGTCCATTTGATTTAGTTCGTCTTTGTCATAACCACTAAAACGACTCAGTTCCTTGTTAACATACTCAAATAAACCATTATCTAACCTATTAATTGCAATGCCTACCGGCGCTAAGCTAAAAAACTGTTCAAATTTTTCTTTTTCCTCATTGAAAGCGTAGCTAATTCGTTCTATGTCTGTTGAAGCACTATGCAATTTGTTTTGCGTCTCAACTAATTCACTAATATCTCTACCTATGGCTAAAATAAAAGCATCACCATCCACATTTAATACAGTCAGAGATACAAGGCATGGAAAAGATGAGCCGTCTAATCGAGAGTGAACCCACTGAAACAGCTGTGGCCCTTTAGTCAGAGTATTTTCAATGTGTTCTGCGGCTATTTCCTCTGAACGTCTGCCACATGGTTGATACTCAGGTGAGATATCAGAAGGCTTTAAATTAATAAAGTTGTCTTTACTTTCCACGCCGTGCATATTGATTGCAGCTTGGTTACATTCTGTGAATTTACCAGATTTCAGATCGATTATTGATAGTGCGTCCCCAGATACTTCAAACAACTTCTTATACTTTATATTTTCAGCTCTAGCGTTTGCAAGCTGAACTTTAAGCTGGTCAATCTCCGCTTCGAGATCGTTTGTGGGATTACTCATAAGAACTCACTGTTAATTGTGTTTTTTCTTTTCCTATATATAACAATAGCTATAGTCCATTTTTTGTAAAAACAGAAGTTTTAAATAGAGAGTATTGAGTGGCTATTTCCTTATAGCACCGTTTGACGAGAATCAATATTTTTTCAAATAGCTACAAACTACGAGAAGATAATTATAGTTGGCTGTAATGATAAGTGAAAAATACAAC
>NZ_VXCS01000021.1:0-89141 GCF_052850545.1 Pseudoalteromonas sp. 1181_04 | reverse complement strand
TACGTCTGTAGGAAAGCTAATGGCTTTGAGCTGTCAGCAGCGCAGTGTTAACCTTCGACATGCGTTCACTGCCATTTTCTAATCTTGAAAACTAGCGCCCTTTATAGTTAAAAGCCAAACTACAGCGTAGCATACCGACTTTTTTTGTGTATGATAGAAATTGAACTAGTTTCAAGATACTAATGTTGCAACGTTTTTATAAAATCAATAATGAGAGAAATAATGTCTGATACAAATTTGCCACAGCATTCTATTGTCGATGACTTTATTGCATCGGTTTGTCATGAGCATGTGGAAATTTTATATAAAGACGATGATATTTTATTGATCAATAAACCCAGTGGCTTACTGAGTTTATCTGGTAAAAATCCGGCCAATTGGGATTCTGTGCATTATCGTTTAGTGAATGGGCAGCCAGGTCTGACTGCCGCATTTCCGACAGCTAAATTGCCGCATCGATTAGACTATGGTACTTCAGGTATTATGATTGTAGGCCTTAACTCTGAATCAACTAAGCTCCTTAATAAGCAGTTTCAATCAGGGACAATAAAAAAACACTATATAGCCATGTTGGATGGCTGGTTATTAAATGACGTAGGTCAAATAAACGCTCCAATAGTCAAAGATAAATTACTCTTTCCATTAGTTAAAATTTGTAATGTGACGGGTAAGTCTGCCGTCAGTGACTATTTAGTATTACAGCGCTTAACATCACCGCCGCGTACTTTAGTGCAATTTACCCCTGTGACGGGGCGTACACATCAATTACGTATTCACAGTCAGAGCATTGGGCACCCAATTATTGGCTGTGATCTGTATAAAAACCAACATAGCCAACAACTGGCTGAGCGCTTACAATTACATGCCAGCGATCTGTTTTTTGTACACCCTCGAAGCTTCAAGCAAACGCACCTACATTGCCCACAGCCATTTTGATTGTAAGAAAAAACAACTTAACTTCCGTGTTTATCTTGCTATAGCTTACTTTTTTGCTCTTTTGACTTGAAGTTAACAAACCGCGCCCCATATTAAGTGCATAACGCAGACACTTTGCAAATTGGAGATATATAAATGACTGCAGCACAAAAAGAAACATTAGGCTTTCAAACAGAAGTTAAACAACTATTAAACTTAATGATTCATTCTTTTTAATCTTATCCCTTTATTTATTTTTATCCCCTTTTAAACCCTCTTATCTAATTAAAAACAAACACTTAAATCAAATATAAAGCCCTCTATCTACGGTTGTTATGCGCTATTAGTTGCTGTTATTGGTGACTTTTGTGTCCTAAGTTGTGTACCATTTTAAAATTGACCTCAATTTTGGTCACGTTTGGTACACAGAGTCGGAGCAAAAATGAATATAACTGCAGCTAAACTCAAGAGCTTAAGCGGTAAAGAGTATGCCGGTAAGCCTGAGATAACGGACGGTGACAACCTATCGTTAAGGATCTCACCGAAGGGAAAGATCTCGTTTCAGATACGTTATCGAATTAATGGTAAGCAGGCCCGTTATAAACTTGGCACTTATCCAGCGATGACACTTGCGCAGGCGCGGGAAGAATGCGCGGCACAAATGGCGCTTGTTAATAAAAACTTAGATCCTAGAAATATGGAAGCGGTTAACGCGGTCGAGTCTGAGTTTATTGAAAATCCAACGATCGCAGATTGTGTCAACTATTGGCATAAAAACTACTGCATACCTAAACGTGATAATCCTGAAGGCA
Source organism: Pseudoalteromonas sp. 1181_04 (assembly GCF_052850545.1). Classification (NCBI taxonomy): domain Bacteria; kingdom Pseudomonadati; phylum Pseudomonadota; class Gammaproteobacteria; order Alteromonadales; family Pseudoalteromonadaceae; genus Pseudoalteromonas; species Pseudoalteromonas sp. 1181_04. The sequence goes on along the minus strand of NZ_VXCS01000021.1, from coordinate 87,414 downwards.
TATTATTTAGGATCACTTCGTGCATTAACGATACGTGGCTGAATCAATATATTTCATTGATGGATAAAACCCATTTTACCGCGCTCTTTAAATCAATGAATGATGTATCGATTGAACGGGGTAGAGGGAAGGGCTTTTCTTTTAATTCGATTATAGAGTTTAGATCGGCGCTGAGGTTTTGTGTTCGTCAAGGTTTTACAAATAATACTCAGTTTGAGGCGTTGAGGCCTAGTGATTTCGCGAGTGACTACGATAGTCGTGAACATTATTTATCGATAAAAGAATGCCAGTTAATATGGGCTAATGTAGATCAGTTAAATATAACTGATAGAAACAAGGTTATATTGCGCTGCGCGATGGTTTTTGGTTGTCGTATTAGCGAGCTTTGTAAGGCGCAAAAATCAGACTTTGATCTTGATACAAAACTCTTTACTACGCAAAGAGAAAACACAAAAGGATCGTTACATTCAATTGTTAGGCCTATTCCTGATGACTTGATTGCTGATCTGCAGTACATGAAAGATCAATCGCCTTCATTTAAACATATGTTTCCTAACCGTGATGGTGATCACCCTGCTAATGGTTCAAGCGTTAGTCAAATAGCAAAAGCTTGTCATCAAGAAATTGAAGGGGTATCAACATTCAGGATGCACGATTTTAGGCGGACTATATCAACACACCTAACTGATGCTGGATGCCCTTTGCAATTCACTGAAAAATTACTAGGGCATAAAATGAAGGGAGTATTGGCGATATATAATAAATCGCCAATGCTAGACGGGTTAACTGAGTGGGTGAACCGTTGGGTCCTCATGCTGAAAGGCGAATAGTCTGATCTCTAAGCGCTTGGCAATGCTGCTCTACAATTTGAGCGTCCCAGCGCTTAGGCTTTCCAGTGATCGTAGCCGGTGGAAATTTGCCGTCCTTTTCCCATTCCAAAATGGTGTTTGGCTTAACGCCAAATAGGGCGGCTACGTCTTTTGTTACTAAGTATTTGCTAGTTGGTAAACTCATAAATCACCTGCCTTCGTAATTTTTCAACCGCTGGCTTTCTCTGCTAGCAATTTCAATGTTTGGTTTTAATAGCTTTTTGTTGGCTTTGCCAATTGTGCTATCAGTTAAATCAATACCTTCAAACACCTTAGTTTTGTTGTGTTCATCTTGAATAATCTCGTTACGCTCAAAGTCGCGCATTTCAATAACTTCATCAAAGTGTTCTGCACAAGCGACAGCACCGCGATATTCATAAGCCTCATTATCATCTAGCGGAGCTTTGCATTTTCTACAGTTGTAAATGATCATAAATCATCTACCTCACAAAAAAGGTTGTTATAAAAAATGTAATCAATAGGGTATGTCTGTCCGCAATTGTTACCTTTGGCTTTACCAAAAAGATCGTACTTATCAATCTGCTTAATGAAAGAGCCGGTAAAGCTTAGAAATGACCATACAGCTATGGCTATAATCAGCTTTTGGAAATGCTTTTTCATAAATCACCTAAGCTAATTTTTTATCGTAATCAGGGTTTAAGGCTCTGTAGCTCATGCCTTTCATGTGCCCTTTAGCTGTTTGGAAGAACAAATTTAACTCTTCACGGCTATCAGGTATGTGTCGCTGATAGTGAACACCTTGCGTTACGCCATCATGGAAATACCAGTTCATTAACGGTTCGTTGGTATTCATTTCGTTTACTTGTATCGTAATATTGAACGCTTTTGGCAAAGGTAATATTGCTGCTGCGTCCTTTAGTAAGTCGGCCAAGTATTGACGGTGTGAAAGCTGCGGTTTGCCGTCCTGCAGTAACGCCCATGCAAAATCATAAACGTACTGGTTCAGGTCCATTTCCCCCGTTTTTTGCTCTTCGAGCTTAAAGCCATGCAGTAATGCTAGGGCTTTGATTTTAGAGTTATTCATAGCTTCGCCTTACGTTCTTTGTTTTCAGGCTTTACCGCCTTTTTAGGTTTAAGCGCATACCAGTTATGCGCTCTGCGTTTAACTTGTGGTTTCACTAGGCTGCTACCTCTGCGTCTGGTTCTTGGTTGTAGTTACTGCAAACCTCAACCGCAAACACGCCTTTATTTAATTTTGAACAGCTACCGTATTTAGCTTTCTTGCTATCACTGTTAATAGCGAAGCCTTTGCAAGTGAAATTCTGGCAGCTAATACATGTTTTTGGCATACCCACTTTTGATATTTGAATCATGCTGCTACCCCACGCCGAGTAATACTTAGGGTTTTGTTAAGCGACTGATATAAGTGAGTAGATACATTGTGCTTTTCGCATGCCGTGGTTGTGCAGATACCATTGGTAATATCAGACTTGATCGCTTTTAAAAGCTTTCGGTTCAGTTTTTTCTGCTGTACTGATGCTCTTAAGCAGTTAACTATCGCAGGCTGACTTACATCAAACTTGGCAGCAATTGCACGCGTGCTTAGTGTTTTTCTTAACTCAGCAATCAGTGAAATGTCGTGATCAGTTAATTTACTCATGCTGCTTTCCTTTTATTTAACTTGCCCACTTCATTACCCCACACAGACCAGCCTTTAGTACGCTTGCGTGAAAATAACTCGATGCGCGGAACATCACCGGCTAGCTCTACGCATGCGTTTCTAAATTCGTTAGGTTTTTCGCTGTGCTGAGCAATAGGAAAGGCACCACTAAAAACAGTAAAGCCTAATAAGTCATCTAGGCTTGCCGCGTCATAGTTACCTACGGCTCGCACCGAACGGCTTGCAACTTTTGGCTTGCCTTTGATTGCTATAATTGCCGACTCGCTGCCTTGGCGGGTCCAAAATCCCATCCCAAACATAGGGTTGTTATTAACAGTGAGTTTGTTCCATACAAAACCGCTCATTGTTTTAATTGTGAATCCCCACGCTTTAACAACGTCAAGCGCCTCTTGTGGCATTGAACCAACCCACCACATAACCAAAATACAATCGTCTGCCGCAATATCATCAATAGGCATAGTTTTTAACTCGTCTACGCTCATTGTTGATTTATAGTGATGTTCCGCGCCGCTTTTCATGCTGCCGCCAGTTCTCTTATTGCTAAATTGCCAAGCAGGGTCCGAGTAAATTAGGTTGAATTTTTGGTCTTTAAATTGTTCAAACATGGGGCGCTCCTTACATGCACATTAAGAGTGCAGGGTATTGCAAGCCAATTGGGCCGAACGGAATATCGTCATCTGGAAATTCACCGCCTTGAGGTCCATAGCCGCCTTGCTGACCACCGCTCATGTATTGATTGTTTGATACACCGCCTTGCTGTGGTGCGCGTTGTTGACGCGGTGCAAAACCTCCACCTTGTTGTGCACTCTGTTGCTGGGCATAACCGCCTTGGCTTTGCTGTTGAGAATAACCGCCGTGGCTTTGCTGTTGACCACCTTGGTAGCCACCGCTTTGTTGTCCGCTACTTTGACCTTGCTGTCTTTGTCCGAGCATTTGCATTTGACCTGTGAAACCATCAACTATAATTTCAGTGGTGAACTTTTCTTGCCCTTGTTGGTCGTTCCATTTGCGGGTTTGAAGTTTACCCTCAACGTAAATTTGCGACCCTTTGCGTACATACTCGCCGGTGATCTCCGCGAGCTTGCCAAACAGTACAACACGGTGCCATTCTGTTTTATCAACCATTTGACCGGTGTTTTTATCTTTGTAGCTTTCACTTGTAGCAAGCGTTAAGTTAGCTACTGCATTGCCGTTTGGCATGTAACGCACTTCAGGATCTTTTCCGCAATTGCCTACTAAAATTACTTTGTTCACTCCGCGTGCCATGATATTCCCCTTATTTAATTAAAACTGTGCGCTCGCCGTTATGACCTGGCGCGGTTACAATGCCGTTAGCTTCAAGCTGCTCGACTAAGCGGGCTGCTCTGTTATAACCAATTCTAAATTTGCGTTGAATGCGCGAGACTGATGCGCACTGTGTTTCTGTTACAAACTTGACAGCTTCATTGTAAAAACAGTCATTGCCGTTGCTGTCTGTATACTTCGCGTTGTGTTCGGCAATCAGTGACTCGTTACCATCGTCTTGATCGTCAGGAAAGCCGTTAACTAATCCGCCATGTGTAAGCTCGGTGATCATTTGGACGATTTCACCAGCCACTAAACAAAAATCAGCATCAAGTTTGATTGGCATATCTTCTTTAGGTATGTCGGCGTTTTCTTCTTTGATGGTGTCGGAGTAAATAACCTGTTTGATGGCACCATCATTTTGAAGGTTGAACTTAATACGCTCCCTCCAGTTGAGCGCTAGCTTAGTGACGCGCTTACCTTGTTCTAGGTGCGTTTTAACTTCGTCACCATGTAAGTCGTGGCCTTTTAACTTTGCTATTGCACCGCTGTCGTCTGCTTCTTGCATTTCTGCGTCAAAGCCAATAGAAAATTTTGCTGGTGTGCTGAAATTAGTTAGCCAGTCAGTTAGGAAAACATCTAAATCATACTCACCAAACGCGGGAATAATTGGCAATGTGCCAAGGGATTTGCGAAGTAGGGCGGCTAATTCTTCTGCTTTATTAAAACTTGAGCTGTTGACTACTAGTAAGCCGCTATCCATATCAATGAATGCGTATTGCAGGCTTGATTTGGTAAATGCTTGCGGTAGCAGTGTGTGCATTATGTTTTCTTTTAGCTCGTCGCGCTCTTTGCGGCGAACAGGGCGGTTTTCTTCAAGCTCAATTTGCTCTACTTTTTCAGCTACCATTTCGTTAATAACGGAAGCTGGTAGGATCTTTTCTTCACGCTTGGCGCAAACTAAAATTCTACGGTTAGAAAAATGCGCTAGTGACTCGCCATGTTTACCAAGCGCTTTAGTCCAGCCAAAAGTTGATAGCTCTTGCTGTGTGCAATGGCGAAAAGCATCTTGCTCAAGTGCTTTGTTAAACTCTTCGCGGTTGAACTCAACTTCTTGTTTAAACTTATAAATTACTAAATTTGATAAAAACATAGTGTTACCCTTAAAAAATTTCGTCTTTGATTAGCTCTTGAGTGAAATTCGACTCAAGCACCACCCATTGAAATACTGGTTTTTTAGTTCGCTTTTGATACTGCGGCGTACCTTTGCTATCGGTTTTATGAACTCGGCGCATACCTTGCAACGCCCTCATGTCGCCTGTTTTTTTTTGCGAGAGTGATAAAATCCTCAACTAAGCTAGGTGTTGATAATTCAGCGCTTATAGCGGTTGGTTTTGCTTTTAGAAATAATTCTTCCGTAAATTTTGCAACCATCTTTTCGTGTTGTTTTTGCGTTTTTGGCGCGAGCTCACCACGCAAAGCATTTACCTTCTTTTCAGCTGCGGCTTTACATTTCTTTTTGCTTACGCCAAATACACAAAACATATCAATGCCTACTTAGTTGTTATTAAAACGATGATAGCTAGCACTAAAACGCGCACTGTATTTACTGCTGCCATCTTTAAAAACTCTTTGCGCTGCTGCTTTGCAATAGCGGTTGAACTGTTACCTTTGATTGCCATGTAATCGTGCATTAGTCGTGGCACCAGGTGGTTTCGTAGTCGTTAGCATCAAGCCCATGGTCTAGCTCGATTTGACCCTTCATTGCGTACACATTGAAAAGTATTTTTTCCATTCGATATAAGCGGCCCATAGAGAGAGCGTCACCCGGCTTTTTGTCATCAACTTTAATACTTAAAATGTCGTATTTGCCCGTTTCTTTGTCTTTGCTTAAGTGCAAGTCAAAGTCACAGCGATGCTTGTCTTGGTCTGCTTCTTTGTCTATGTAGACTGATAACCAACGACCATCGCTGGAGTGGGCATTCTCGTCTATAATCAGCGTTATCTCGCCCTCGTATTCATTACCTTCTTGCGCCTCTTCAAGCAGCGAATTAACAATGTAAGAAAGCGTTATGTTCTCTGGCACTTCTGCCATTATTTCCGCAAACTCTTTATCGAGTATTTCGGCTAGGCGTGAATCGTAGAAACCTTGCGCAGCTACTTTTAAGCGGTTTAATACAAAGTCGTGATACGTTGGCAAGTCATCCAGATTTTCTAACTGCGGCATGATGGCATTGGTCATTTTTTCTTTTAGGGCTTTACCTAAATCGCTATAGCTGCGGAAAACATCATTAGCGGTTTCTTCTATAAGCGAATCGACCTTTTTGCTAATTGCTATTTCAAGCGCACCAGCTTGAATTTTTTCGTTAAGAATGCGTCCAAACATTTCTTGTACTGTTGCGCTGCTTGGGTCAATTGTTGGTTCAAATACTTCTGTTGTTTCGTTGCTCATTTTTATTCCTTATTGCTTACGCTGCTTGTTTAATTTTCATTGCTGGCTTGATGCCGCCAAGACCTTCAATTAAATAGTGCATTTTTGCGCATGCACTAGATGCTTTATTGCGGTTGGTTGTGAATCCGCAGCCAGGTAACGCCCAGCCTTCTTTGCCGTCTTTTTTAGTGCTTACTACAGTTGCTAAGCCAACCATGATGTTGTTGCAGTTAAGATGCTCGACCATGCGTAGCTGTGGAACTCTTGAATTACTCATATAAACCTCAATCAAAAAGAGCTTGCGCCCGAAGGCGCTGGGCTCGGTCGGAGTTAAAATTAAGCTGCGCTTTCTTCTGGTTCGCTTGGCTCGGTTACGGCAAAATAAACAGCCATACTTGCTTTAGCATCATTTAATGCGTTATGAGCACCTTCAAGCTCTTTGCCAATGAAGTGCTTATATGCCTCTACCAGTTTTGGATTTTTACCGGCTTTCATGGCTTTTTTAGCAAGAAACATAGAGCAATGATGGTCATCTTTTTGCGCCCACTGCTCTTGTGCTTTTTCATCAAAGAAGCGTTTCAAAGCGATGCGAACAATGCGTTGGTCAAAGGTTCTGTTGTATGCAATGCGCTCAGAGCCTTCACAAAAATCTAAAAGCTGTTGGATAGCTTCTTTTTCAGGGATGCCTACTTCGATTGCATGCTCGTTAGTAATGCCGTGAATATCGATTGTTTCTTGCGGGATAACCCAGCCATCGGGCTTGATAATTAAATCTAGCTCACCGATCAGCTCTTTTGTTTCAGGGTCATGCTTTACTGCTGAAAGCTGAACAATGTGCGGCTGGTTCTCACCATCGCTTGGGGTTTTCCAATCAGGCATGCCTGTCGTTTCTGTGTCGTAACTTACTAATGGTTTCATGGTATTTGCCTTAGTTTTATAATAGGGTGATGGTTAAATTAAGCTGTGCAATTAAGCGGCTATCGCTTTGTTTAAGCGCTGCTCTAACACTTCGATATAGCTTTCAGCTAAATCAAGTTGGTCGCAGATACGGTCTAGCTCTTCGCTTTCTGCGCGGTCTTGGCTGCTTGGCCACTGTGAAAGTGGTTGATAGCCTGTCATCGGCCCTGCGTTTTCAAACACTGGCGATTTGAACGACTCACCTAATAGCGGTTCGTTTTGGCCTAACATGCGGTTAACTTCGGTTAGCGCTTCATGCTCTTGCTGCTCAAGAGGGATTGAGCTTGATTGCTCGGCTTCAATTGCTTGATGTTCTGCGTTGCGCTGCGCGTTTAAATCGGCTTGCGCTGCTTGTTGCTGTGCTTCAACTGCGGCTTGTGCGTCAGCTTGGCGTTGCTGCTTTTCTTCTTTGAATTGCGCCATTTCCAAGCGGTCTTTAAGCTCTTCGATAACTTCAAGTTTTAGCTGATTTACTTCTTCTAAACGGTCGCCAAAGTCGCTTGCAGGTGGCGTGTAGCTTTCAAGTTGAGTGATACGCGCTGCGATAGTGCTGCTTGGGCTATCTTTGTAGTTCATTGGATCGCGGCGTAAGTTATCAATTCGTTGCTCAATAACACGCGCTTGTTCTTGCTTGCGCTGCTCTGCTTCAATTGCTTCTTGCTGGATGCGTAATTGCTCGCGCTCTGCTTCAACTGCTTCGGCGGCTTTTGCTGCTTGGTACATGTTATTAAGCGTTTCGAGCACGTCTTTTTTTGTGTCGATTGCTTCATGAATAAGCTCTTTATCAAATGATTCGGTTTCAATTAGATCAACGGCTTCAATAGTGTCTGCAATAAACTGTGAGTTTTGATTTTTGCTTTGTTCGATGAAAGAGCGCATACCATAAATTTCAGTGCGCTGATTATTTAAAAACTCTTCACGCTCTTTAGCAATGCGTGCAGCTTCTTCTTTGCGGCGTTGATCTTCTGCTTCAAACGGATCAACAACGACTGAAAATATTTTTGTTACATCGCTTTCCAGATCATCTGCGTAATTTTTAAGCTCGTTTGAATAGTCTATTCTGGCTCGACTGATCGCTTCTATAAGCTTATTTCGTCTTGTGCGTTTTTTTCTTGCATCTTTAAATGTGGCATCATCTGACATGTCAAAAACTAGATCGCTTGGAAATTCACTTCTCAGATCTTCAATGCCCTTTTCAGTTAATACATTACTGAACAACGCCACAACTTTGTTATCTGGTGAAACTTTGCTTGTACTCATAGTCTTATACTCCGTGGTTTAGTTTATTTAGCGCGTTTTGATGCGCTTGGTTAACGCGAGCCACAAAGTCACTGCTATCTACTTTGTTTGCTCGGCAATGCCCCTTAAGCTCTTGTAATAAGTGCTTATGGTTCAGGTTTAATACTGATTCGTTTTCTGCTGTGGTTATGCGATCCGCAATGGCCGTGTTTAACCAGGTGATAAATTTCTTATTTGCAGCTAGGGTGTTTTCACTCGCTTGCGCTTCTAACTCGGCTTTTTTGCGATCTTTAAGTTCAATCACTTTATTGCGTATCGTTATATTGTTTAACGCGGCAGCAAATTTATAAGCTTGGTTGTAATGCTCGCGCAGCGTTTCAAGGCTGGTTGCTTGCTCGATGGCATCAAGGTATTTGTCGAATTTAGCTGATGGTAAGGCCCAATCCGGCAGGGTAGGCGGGAACCATTCAGCATTCATTCGTGGACCACCTTTATTGCCTTTATTAAGCGGTATGCTTATAAACTCGCCGTTGGCTTTAAAGCGACTTTCTACCGGTGCACACACTGCAAACTCTGTATCGAGTGAGTACAAGTAGCGGCCAATACCCCATTGAACGGCTGTGCGTTTCATTGCGCCAGATAAAGCACCTTTAAGCGCTTCAATTTGTGTATATTCTGAGCCATCCCATTTAGTGATCCATTCATCACCAAACCGAATTTTTAAGCCGCACAAGTAGCCTTTACCGCTGGCTGCTTCTGTATAAACGTTTTCCCAGCTATCAATACCAACCACATCATCTAAACGCTGCTGAATAGCGCGGTTGGTGATGTAAGGAATGACCATTACCCATGGCTTGCTTGAGCCAGACACGCCACTTTGTTGAACGCGCCATTCAATGTCGTGTTCTTCAAACGGGTCTGCTAATAGGCGTTGAATTTCTGCTACTGATTTAACGTCCATCGTCTTAGCTCGCTAATTTGATTAGTGGAGCAAACGACTTATCTTGCTTTTTGTAGTCGCGGACTTTATCGAATGCGACTTGAAGCTGTTCTACTGCATCATCGTCAGTCAATGTGATCATGAACGATTCAACTGAAACGTCATTGATATACACAAACACATCAATAAACGGCTTTTGCGCGTTTGTGACGACATTGACTGAAACGTTCTCGCGAAAGTTGAATGATTCAATTGCTAGTGCTGCAACAAGTGCTTTTGCATCTAACGATATAGCTGAGTTTGTTTTAGTTAAGGACTTCATGTTATCACCTGGAATTTAAACTTTCTAAAATCAATAGGTGAAATTTAAGACATCTAAAATTAATTGTCAAACATAAATTTAAACTTTCTAAAATTTTTAAAGGCTATTTTAATTATTTAAAATTATTTTATAGATGGTTGTGAATTTTTGAAGGGTTTGCTGTCGTAGTTGGCATTAGGCCCAAGAGGGGCCTAATGTTATTCTTTTAAGTATAAATTGTGACAAGATCTAGCAATGAGCTGTGCAGCAGTGTCAGATTTTGCATCCTTGATATTATTCAATATGCATTCATCGGCATTTTTTGGTTCGATATAAGTGTATATTGCTGTAATCACGATAAAAATAATGATTACGCTTGCAGTGATCATATTTCTTGTTTTTTGATTCATATTACACCTTTATAAATATTAGCTGCATCCTAAAAGTCTTGAATCACTTGTTTCACTACTCCGATTATTGAGCAGTTCCCATTGATAGCTATTGTTGGGAATGTTTGATTAAAAGGGCGAAGATAACTTCTTCCTGCATCAATAACTAACTCTTTTACAGTTGCTTCGTTAGAATCATCTAACCTGGCGATAACTACTCGCCCGCTTTGAGGTTCAATATCAGGGTCGGCAATGACTACTGATCCTGCAGGTATAGATCTTCCCCCAGATGTTGACGTCATACTATCCCCAACTACACGCACGGCAAAAGCGTTGGGGCCTACTTTTGCAGTGGTTCTGTAACGTGAAACTGATTCGGAAACAAAGTTAACCTCTTCTATTTCTTTCCATGCGCCAGCTTGAACCCAAGATATTAGAGGAACAGTGCCCGTGATCTCGGGCCCTGCTTCTATATTTGATGCAAAACCAGTTCCTTGAAGTAGCTCCATAACATCAACTTTTAAAGCTTTCGCTAAGGGCTGTATCTGCGCTCCTTTTGGAGAAGTTATTTCAGATTCCCACTGAGAGATTGAGCCATGAGAAACGCCCACGTATTTAGCTAACTCTTTTTGAGTGTAGCCATTTAATTTTCTTAGGCGCTTTATGCGCTGATTTAAGTTTTCTTTATTCATGACTAAATCATAAACCCACTTGACTTTAGTTTCCTTTAGATCAACAATTTTAGAAAGCTATAATTTAAGGGTTATAAAAATGCTCCGAAAAGATGTTATCGCACACTTCGGTTCTGCAACTGAGGTGGTTAAACAATTAACTAATTTATCTCATGGCGCTGTTAGTCAATGGGAGGATGTGATTCCAATGGGTCGAGCTTATGAAATCCAAACCATTACAAACGGCAAACTAAAAGTTGATCGAAATCTTTATAACCGTAAGCAACCCAAATCAGCAGCATAGGAGAACTATAAATGCTTTTATCTAAAATGAGTACGTGTAACTCACGTCCAAGCACTCGCTGTCCCATGGCTGCGGCGGCGAGCCTTGTTGGTGACCACAATATATCTGATATTGCGCGAAAAATAGGCGTTGGTGAAAAGATATTGATCAATAAGCTTAACGATAACATTGATAGCCACCATCTAAATTTGCAGCAAGCCGTTGCTATTGGTGATGTTACCGGTGATCACCGTATTTTAAATGCGTGGGCGTATAGCCTGGGTAAAACGGTAATTGATTTACCGGAAGTTGGCTTATCTGATGAAGAAGTTGCTGATCAAGTACTAAAACTACAAGAAACGATTGGTGATTTTGCCAAAACCTTCCGACTTGCACGACAAAAAGGCGTGATCACTCAATCTGATTTTGATGCCATTCAAAAAAATACTCTTTCAATTATTACTACTGCACTCCAACTAAATGCGGAAATTGAGCAAATGGTTAGGCCTGATCCGAATGAGCCGGCTGCTGTTAATTCTGCATCGCTAAAGGTGGCTTAATATGAGCGATAACAATTTAAACCTGGTTGATGGCAAGTTTTATTCATTCTCTTTTAATGGGTGTGCCTGTGCAGGTGTTTTTATAAAGGCGCTTAAAGGTGATGACGAAGAAGATGGTTTTTATTGTAACGGTAAAGCTGTTTGCTCATTAGCTGACGCTGAGCAAATCAAGCCTTTGTATAGCGAGGGTGATTTACTTTCTGAGCATCAAAAAGGGTTAACAGCAGAAGAGTTTCGCGAAAAAAGCATCGTGAGCTGGAACCGATATGACGGCAAGGTCGATGAAATTGCATCGTTAATTGAAAAAGAGGCGACTCTGTATGGATTACATAGTCGCTCTTATGTTGGGTTTGTGTCAGACGTTGCTGCTTATGCGTTGGAAAAGCAAGGCATTGGCGTAAGCAGCTTAGTAATTTCAAATAAATAGCTAGCAGCCCACTTTACCTTGTTCGTAAACGGAAGGGGTCTTTTTGAGTTCACTTATGAGGTCAATATTTAGAAGTGATAGGCCTTTTTCGGTTATTAGGTAGGCGGTGTAGCCCTCTGCTCTAACTTCCATAGTGGTTAGAAATTTATTTTTAACTAAAAAATGAAGCGTTGGTTCAAGCAGTGGCCCATCAAGCTCACGATCAAAAGTAGGCTCATTATAGCTCTGAGGTTTGATGGTTAAGGGTAATGGGAATTGCTCTGCAAGGGTGTTTAAAAGTGGCTTTGCAATTTTATTAAAAGAAGAAATATCGAATTTCATGTTGTTGTCCTTTTGTTTGTTGGTTTAGTAATTCGCACTTGCATGCTAGCAGACAAAAGGGCGCTTTTTAATCAGTTTTAATTTTAGGTTTTATTTATGGATTTAGCAGATAGCGCACAGCAAGAAATGGAGCACCACGAAGCGCTCCAGATTGCGAATTTAAAGCGCCCAGAAGTAGTGCCAACAGATGAATGCATTGAGTGTGGCGCTGAGATCAGCGAGGGCCGTAAAAAGGCCATTAAAACCAATTTATGTATTGGTTGCGCTGAGTTATTTGAAATCAAGCGTAAGCAGTTTAGGCGCTGAGTATGGAACTTAACCATAGAAACTTATGCGATATAGCTGTGCGCTGGCTAAAGCGTCCAAGTAGTGGTGGTGGTCATGGGTGCCACATTGCTGTAAGTGAGGTTCGCTCTGGTTATTCGGGCGAGGTTCCTGATGCTATCGGCTTTAGGGCTGCTGGTTATATTGATGATGGCTCTGTTGTGGTTGAAGTAAAAGTGTCTCGCTCTGACTTTCTTGCTGACGCGAAAAAGCCCCACCGGAACGGTGAAACGCCAGGTATGGGTAATTGGCGTTACTACATGTGTCCAGAAGGCCTGATCAAGCCAGAAGATTTGCCCGATAAATTTGGGCTTTTGTATGTAAACAAGCGCGGTCATGTAAAGCACATCGTTAGCCCATTCACAGGCGAGCGTTATTACAAAGACGTAGCTGATTGGGTAATCAAGAACCGGTTTGAACCAGATCAAATGCGAGAGCAATTTATTTTAGTGAAGTTGTTTGCGCGTGTGGGTGATGCTGAACAGTTGAATGCAAAGCTTAAAGGCGCTTATGCGGAGACTAGTAGATTGCAAAAAGAAGTTAATAAGTTGCGTGAACGTAACACTGAACTAAGCCGTAGGGCTTGGCGTGCTTTGGCTGAGCAAGAAAAAGTGCAGAGTCAGCAGGTTTCAAAATAATTATGTAAGTATCTATATCAAGAAGAGGCGCGAGTTACAGCAAAGGCTGATGTAACTCGCAGATAAAAGAAAACCCGCATCAGCTTTGGTCGGCACGATAGCGGGTTAAATTCATCGAGGTAATTATGGCTAATTTAGCTCCAGTTTACAAGTTTCCTGATAAGCAGGACCAAACAAAACAGGCCGAGGTTATTACTGTGGCAAGTTTAGAGAATGGCTTTACTCGTTTAGCTAACGATTTGCTAGATGCTGGGATTGGTCATGACATGACTAAGCGGCAATACAAAGTGTTTTTAGCGGTTATACGCAAGACATATGGCTTTCAGAAAAAGCGTGATCGTATTAGTGGTTCTCAATTATCTGAGCTCACAAAGATGCCTAGAGCACGCTGTAGTGAAGTATTGAATGAGCTTATTGAAATGAAGTTGATCATTCGTACTGGCGGCACTCAGGGTGAACTTGAAATCAACAAAAAAACAGGCGAATGGTTAGAGCACAAACCTAAGAAGTGTTACCGAAACAGTACTAACAAAAAACCAAAACAGTACAGTACTGAAACAGTAACACTTAGTAGTACTGAAACGGTAACACATGCTAGTACTGAAACAGTACATACAAAAGAAAGACTTAAAGATAACTCTAAAGATAAGGAATTAACTAAAGTTAATTCTTGCTCAGAGCCTTGCTCTGAACCGGCCATCGCATGGATACCAACGAATAAAAAAGATGAGCGCTACGAAATAACTCAACGCCAGATTGATGAATGGTCTGAAACCTATCCAGCAGTAAACGTTTTACAGCAACTTCGGGAAATGTATTCGTGGAGCAACGCAAACCCGACACGGCGTAAAACTCAGCGGGGTATGCCTCGATTTATCGTTAGCTGGTTATCGCGAGAGCAGGATAGACCATCACCAGTAAGCCACAGCAGGCAATCCAATAACGTTGGTGATCAAATGGCTGCAATGCAAGCTGCTGTTGCTCACATCCCTAAACTTCATGATGACGAGGTGGTTGGATGAATAATCAAATATCAACTATCAATCAATTACAGCGCTGCCCGGATCAATTGCTTGCAAGTTTAATCGGTGGTGAAATTTTGCCAGCGTTAAGAGCCTACTACCCAGCAAGTGATTTTAACTGGCGTGGGAATTTAGAGCAGACAGCAACGGAGTATGCAAACCAGCTTTTTGGTATGAAGTTTCTGGTTAAAGAAATTCGTGCCGCGCTCGACTTAGCAAGATTAAGGTCAGTCTCTGAGCGCCATGCACCGAACCCAATTGAATTTAAAATCTTATGCTTGCAGGCACGTGGCATGCCAACGCTTGAGCAATGTATGAGCGAGATAAACGAGCAGCGCATCAAGAGTTACGGGAAAAGCAAGGAGTGGTCAGAGCCTTTAGTTTATTGGTTGAACCAGCAAATAGCCGCAGCTCGAGTAAACCTACCCGATACAGCTTGGCAAAAAATGGCAAAAGACCGCTACACAAAGCTTGCAGATAAATACGGAAAGAATGAGTTAAGCCCAATCCCTTTGAAAATTGAGCATACCGCGCAACCGGCTTATTTGAAGTACGTGGGGTAGCTCATGAAGTCATATGAGCAAGATCAGAAAGAGTTTATTCGCGCACTCAAGCAAATACTTGGTAGCGATTACCAAAACGCTTTATCAGATGCAAAAGCAGCAAAGTCCGCAGCACTTGAAGGGATAAGTAATCCATCACCTAAGCAAACGTGGTTTGCAGTTGCAGAAGGTAACCGTGCAATGGCAAGGCATGCTAAAGGGCATGGTGTTGATAGTGTTCCGCAGTACATCAAGGACCAAAAAGAGGCGGCTAAAGGTAAATACGCACAGCGTAACAAAGCGCACAGTCAAAACAGGCAGGCGGCAGCGATGAGTAGCATCAAAGCGAATCCGGGCAACTTTAAATCAAACAAAGTGCCAGCTAATCAGGGTTATTCGCTTAATGCTGAACTTGAAAAAACATTTAAGGCGGCTAGAGCATGAAGCTAAGAGAAATTAAAACAGGCGAATACTGCTTGGTAACGAGTTGCATAGGCGGTGGTGGAATAGCATCGATAATTTTCCAAGTTGGAAATTTTAGAAGTGAAAATAATCGCACTTTGTACTTTGCCGGTCCCCACCCTAGTTGGTGGGAATACCCAAGCATGAAATCGATCACATGCCATGCAGATTATGAAGTCATTAAAGTAAAAATCAAAAAGGAAAAAATCAATGTCAGCAATTAAAAAAAGCACTATGCAGCAACTATCAGCAACAGGGGAACTGATCAGCGATGGTTTTTTATCTGCAGCTAAAAACCATGCAGCTAAAGCTATTACTAATGGACAGCAGCCGAATATTAATAAAGCGACTGAGTTGTTAGTTAAATCGACAACGGTGATTACAGAGCGCTACAACTTGCCTAGGGAATTACGAGATTCGCTAATTGCAGCAACCGCAGAAGTGCTAATGATCGCGCATAAAGAAGAAATTGCAAATGCGAGTCAGCCAAGTTCGCCAGCCCAATGTAGCAAGGTTGCGTAGATGGGTGAAGTCGCATTAGTTAAGCGTGCTGATGGTGCGCTTATGCCTGCAGCCAATATTGATATTGAAATAGTATCAAACTGGAAAGTAGGCAGCGCTTATAAAGTTAACGCAATAAAGATGAACCCTAGGGCATTAGAGTTTCACCGCCTTTATTGGGCTGGATTAATAGGTTTGACGCTTGAGTATTGGCAACCGGCTGGTGGACTAATTGGGCCTAGTGAAAAAAAAGTTTTTCAGGGTTTGGTGGCTTATGGCGAAAGGCAGGGGATCAACTCAGAAGGTTTAAAACAATTTATAAATATGTATGCGCAGGATCTAAAAAGTCGCAGAGCCGGCAACGTTGAAGTGCCTCACAAATCTAAAGAAGCGCTACACGAATGGATAAAAGAAGAAGCTGGACTTTATGACTTGGTACTGACTCCTAACGGAACTAAGCGAGTAACTAAATCAATCAACTTCAATTCAATGAAAGAAGAAGATTTCAGAGCATTTTATAAAAAAGCATTTTCAGTTTGTTGGAGCTTCATCTTAACAAAAACATTTGATGATCCAGAACAAGCAGAAAACGCGATTAATCAACTCATAGCAATGGGGTAGTAATCAATGTCAGTCATTAGCAAAAAAATACGCAATAGCGCACGCGGCCAACAGTGCCAAGTAAGAATACCAGGTGTATGCAATCACAATCCGGAAACGGTAATACTTGCTCACGTTGGCAAAGGCTCAGGTATGGGCCAGAAGTGTGATGATATTCACGCTACTTACGCATGCTCAGCCTGTCACGATGTTATTGACGGCAGAACACCGCTTGGCGACCCGAGATATAACCGGATTTATGCATATGAAGGCATGGTAAGAACACAAAAGCTTTTACTCGAGCAAGAACTGCTGAAGGTGGCGAAGTGATTAATTTAACATTGCCATACCCACCAACAGTTAATCATTACTGGAAATCATCAGTAAAACGAGTGACAGCAAATAAAAGCCGGGTAGTAACGAGAGTAAGTGATCAGGGAAAGGCATTTGCAGAGCATGTATTTTGGTTGGTGCGAGAACAAAAGGCCAACCAAAAGCTACAGGGCAACTTAAAAATCGAGGTGAATATCTATGTGCCAGATAATCGCCGTAGAGATATAGATAACTTATGCAAGTCTCTATTCGATGCTTTGCAAAAAGCCGGTGTTTATTTGGATGATACGCAGATAAAAGACTATCGCATGATTCATTGCGGAGTAGTCAAGGGCGGCAAGGTAGTTCTAAGCATAGAGGAAATAGAGCTATGAATGATAAGCCGAGTAAATGGAAAGCGTTTAAAGCTCATTTTTTGAACGCAGAACAAGCCCGTTACATCGCAAGCTTAAAAACAGGACAGCTAGAAACATTCGACCTGTCTTGGCCTTGTTTAACAACGATTCCGCCATTTGCAACAGATGAAGAGCTAGCAGCACACAGAGAAGTTACCGCTATATTTAAGCGTATGGGAGTGAGATAATATGCCTATATTTGAACAAGTTAAAAAAATGGTTAAAGGCACTGAGCTTGAAGGATGTATTAGACCACTCCCAGATAAAGGTAGAGTGTATCTAAGGTTTGACATTGACGATTCCGATCCGAAAGAACAATGGTTTGAATATACCGAGATAAAAGAAAGTCTTAAAAGGGTAGGACTTCGCTTTATAGACGAACCTGATAATGTGTTGGTTGAGCATGACTGTATATCTGGCGATATAGAGCTCATAATCGAGGGGGATTTATAATATGCAGCCAGTTAAACTACTAGCAAAGCTAACAACAAAAACACTTAATTTAACTGGCACTTTCGGGGGGAGTGGTCAAGACGTTATTGATTGGCGGACAGCGGCGCATGCCCTTGTTGGTTTACCACAGTGCCAAACTAATTGGGCCTACTTTCGTTATGTAGGGGAAGAAACACGACTAAATAAAGTTGTACGCTCACTTACAATGCACATAACGTTATTCGTTAAGATTAAACGCTTTAAAGTAAAGCCAGAAACACTCAACGGCATTGTAATGTCAGCTATCTATGAGTATGTACAGCCAGTGTGCAACGAGTGTGACGGTAGCGGTTTAGCGCCAGGGCAAAAAGCAACAAACATAAACGCTGATATATGCATAAAATGCTTTGGCAGAGGCAGAAAGCCAGTATCAAACCGCAGTCGATGCAAAATTATCGGTATAGATAAGAAAAGCTATACCAGCTCGCATGATGAAATAACCAAAGAGCTGTTAAGACTAATAGCTGGCTGGGAAAGCGATATCTTTAAGAATATTCGTGAAAAGATGGGGGAGGTAGCATGAGCAAAGTTGATGATGAATACGGTATAGCTGACATACTAAAGAGCCACAACGCAGAAAAAGCACTTCCAGAAGTTGCCGCTAAGTTTGATTCGATATGCACTCAGTATATGCGTAGTAGAGAGCGAATAGAAAAATCTGCATTTACCAAGGTTAATTGCTACTTAATGCAAGCCATTTTGGACTGTGAAGGCGACGATTCAGCATTGAGGCAAAGAATTGAATCAATCATCGAAGGCTTAGGCGAAGAAGTTGAAGTGAAAGATAAGCATTGATAAATACTGGTATCCCTGCATTACAACAATCAAGGTCCATTTACTGCGCACAAACCATAAAAGAAAGTGCGCAAAGTGCGCAGCAATAAGTTGTTGATTTTAAAAACCAAGTATAGAATCATAATATTACAACTGCGCAAATGCGCGATTAAATACGTCAAAACAAACATAATGCGCACAAGACTGCGCAAAAGCATGAAATAAGGAGATAACCATGCTAGATAAACTTACCAACTTAACAGTCATCCCCGTTGGGTATGGCGAACACTGTAACTTCACATTACGCATAGATACCGAATCAGAACATCTAGAAGCGTATTTCAATAAGAACGACACTAAGGCAACGCTTGCTTACAAGCTTCGTGCTTTGGCTGATAAGATTGAAAGTGTTAAGTATTAAAACATTTCGAATGTACCCTAATTATTTTGAAGATATTTTAACTGAACTTTATAACTCCCCTAGAATGGGCGGAACTAATGATGAGATAAATGAAGCCGCAGAAGAGTTTGGATTAAAAAAGGAATCTGTGTGCGTTAAATATTTATCAAAAAATGACATGTTAAAATTTGGAAGATATTTAAAATTTTATTTTAAGGTGGAATATTATGAAGTTTGAATTAGAAATATGGAACTCACACCAAGAGTTATTTAATAAGGTAGTATTGGAAAAGGTTGATTCTGGCTGGGTTATGGATGGAATGGGCACGGCTCGTGATAAACAAGAGTCGGATAAAAAAGGGGATAATTTATTTACCATGCTAAGGACCGATTATTATACAATTCCTGATGAGCGGGCTTACTGTATTTTAAGTCATATTTGGGATTCACTTCACGACTTTGAAATGAATGAACAAGAAGCTCAAATCAAGTTAACGGAACTTTTTGATTGGATTAGTCGTAACGAAAAGACTAAACCGGCCTTGGATTAAAATTTGATTAGCTTGCAAACCCCCCAATCCTGATATACTATTTTCCATGTTGAAGAAATCCGCTTAGTTTTGTTGCTTGCGGATTTTTTTGTGCCCATATTTTGTATTTAGAGTTGCCGTGTTAATATTTCTTCTTCATAAACATGAGGGAGTTTTATGCGAAAACCAGATTTAATGACAGTTGCAGCTGTTGTGCTATGCATTTGTTCGGGAGTTATTTTAGGGCAGAGTTTTTCATTTGAAGTGAAGTTGAGTGATTTAATTGCACTAACCGCTACATTGATTACTTTTTGGTTTGCCTATAATGGACTTAGGCATAATGAAAAACAGTATATGAACTCTGTTAGACCAATATTATGTAAGTATGAAGAATTCGATAGTGACATTTTTCAGTATGAATTATCAGTGCAAAATCTTGGAACCGGCGCGGCTTTAAATGTCGACTTTATAATTGACTCGAATGGATCAAAAAGAACGATACCCGAATACATTAATTTCATATCCCCTAACATTGAAATAATCCATACCTACATTAGCGAGCCTGCTGGCTTATCACGAGATGCTAATTGCGTAATACTGAGATTAAAAGTACCTAATATTAATGAGCTCGAAAAACTAAAAAGACGAATAGGAATTGCTAAGCTGATATTGTCCTTTGATGATATTCAAGAGCAACGAGAGATTACAAGTTTTCATTTGGGGTTTAGTTTTTAAACCTCACTAAAGCTTACAGCCCGCATATTGCGGGTTTTTTTATGCCTGCAATAAAGGTCCAATATGAAACTTTTACTTAAACGCTTCCCAACACCACAAGGTATTTTTGGTACGTTCGGTGAGCTGTATGTGGATGGAAAGTTCTTTTGTTACACCGTTGAGCGTGAGTGGAAGAATAACGAAGGGTACGTATCGTGTGTTCCTATCGGTGTTTATGACTTCTTGCCGCATGAAAGTCCACGTTATGGCGATTGCTACGCACTTGAACAAGAAAAGCTAGGTGTTACTCGTTATGGCCCGTCGCAAAGAACGCATGTGCTAATGCATGTTGCAAACAAAGCGAGCCAATTAGCTGGTTGTATCGCGCCAGGTGAAAGCCTAGGCACAGTTAGCGGAGAGTGGGCAGTAATCAATAGTGAGAATACGTTTAACAAATTAATGGATTTACTGGATGGTCAATCCACAACGCTGGAGATAGTAAACGCATGAGTAACATATTCACAAAGGCGATAGACTTTTTTAGCGGTGGCTTTGGCTCGTCAGTTGTTGACGCTGTTAAAGAATATTATCCGCCAAGTATGAGCGAGCAGGAAAAGGCAGAGCTTGACTTTCGTATTCAAAAAGCAGTAGACGAGAAGGCATTAAAGGGCCAAGAGCTAACGAACGAAGCGCAGGCCGAGTTTAACAATCGTATTGCTGAGTTGGAAGGCACAGCCAAAGACCTCAAAACAATACCTGTTCTTGGTCCCTTAATGCTTTTTTTACGCGGTTGCCAACGTCCAATATGGGGTTATTCAACTCTATACATGGATTTCATGATATTCAGTGGTAAATGGAGCGGATTATCTGATGCCCAAGAAAGTGCGCTTTGGATTATTAATTTGTTAGTGCTTGGCTTTCTGTTCGGCGAAAGAGCAATAAAAAACGTTACGCCGCTTATCGAGCGCATTGTCAAAGCTAAACTAGGAAAAGCCTAATGCCACAAGAGACAGGTCCAATCATCAAACATTTACTGGATCTTGGTCTTGGTTATGTTTGGTTCGTTTTACTTGCTGTATGGGGTGGTACTGTGAATTACATTAACCGCCGTAAAAATGACAAATTACCATTTAGTATTGTTGAATTAGTTGGTGAGTGGGCTGTTAGTGGCTTTGCAGGAATTATCACCGTGCTTATATGTCAAGAGCTTGGTATGTCAGTAACGATAACTGCAGCTACAGCAGGTATCGCAGGTCATATGGGTGGCCGTTCAATCTTTTTGCTAGAGCGTTACTTTCAGCATCGCATTGGCATTAAGGGCAGTAACGGTGATAAGTAGTGTCAAAATGGGACGATTTAAGCGCGCTATTTCTAAAAGAGCATGCTGAAACTGGTATAGGGCCGCGTGAATTTTGCGAAAGTAACAGTATCAACTACGCGACCGCCAGACGATATATAAAACTCCCTCAAGCCAACTTAAAGAAACCACCAAAAGCGAAAGAGCGTAAAACCAAGGAAGGAAAGCAAAAGCCCGGTGTAAAGCCTGGTAGTAGAAACCTGCATTTAGTTAAGCATGGCGGTTACACAAAATATTTTAATAATGATGTGAATGAGCTTGTTGAAGCAACAACACTGGAAGATGAATTAGATCTTTGCAGAGCGCGTATTCATATGGTTATGGATGCTATTCATGGCATTCAAAAGCTATTAGATGATCCCGACACTGACAATGAGGCAAGAACACGACTTTATGAGTCAATGTTTAAAGCCGAGAATGCGCTTGATAGAAACGTCCAGCGTGTTGAGTCAATAATTAAAACATTATCTAATCTTGAAACAGATACGCTGGCTCGCGGCAAGCTGATTGTAGAAACTGCTCGCATATCACAGCAAACCAAAGCACTAGTCAATTCGACTAAACGCGGCAAACATCAAGCAGAAATTGCAGAGCATGAAGCAGCTAAAGCACGTAAAGAAGCGGGCGGCACTAGCAAACTTGATAATTTCATTGATAAGCGCACAGGCGGATTAGATACGGTTGTTAGCCAATAATGCAGCCAAAACTAGCTAAATACCCCAAAAGCACTTGGTTAACACCAGAAGAACGCTTTGAACTAGATGAAGTTGAATTGCTAGAGCGCTGTGAACCCTACTTAGATTGCTGGTGGTGGCGCATTAACAACCTATACATTATCGCTAACGAAAAGGGCCAAGAGGTTTTATTTCGTTGTCGTGTAGCGCAAACAGTGCTGTTTATGACCATGTGGTTTTTAAACATCATCTTAAAAGCGCGTCAGTTAGGTTTTAGCACGGCTATTCAAGTTTTTATTCTTGATCATGCCATGTTTAACGACAATCGTCAGTGCGGGGTGATCGCACAGGGTAAAGATGAAGCGGGTGCAATATTCTCGTCCAAGATACTTTACCCGTATGAGCGGCTACCAAGTTGGTTAAAAACAGGCAAACGCTCAGTTAAAAGCAAAACGGGCACCGGGATAAAGTTTAATAACGACTCATGGATTAGAGTTGCCGTGTCGTTTCGTTCTGGAACGCTGCAGGTTTTACACGTATCAGAGTACGGCAAGATATGCGCTAACTATCCGCTACGAGCAGACGAAGTTCAATCAGGCTCGTTAAATGCTGTGCATGAAGGCTCTTATATATTTATAGAGTCAACAGCGGAAGGCGCAAGCGGCAATTTTTTTGATATGTCAGTCGATGCGATGGAATTGTTAGCGTCAGGCTTAATGCTTGGACCACAAGATTTTAAGTTTCATTTTTACCCTTGGTTTGATGATCCAAAGTACGTTGCACCAGTCCCAACGGGCGGACTAAAACTTACAAAGGAAAAGGCTAAATACTTTAAATCAGTTGAAGCGGCCAACGGCGTAACGCTCACAGACGAGCAAATTAGCTGGTACATAGGCAAGGAACGCAACCAAAAAGGCAAGATGAAACAGGAATACCCATCTACACCGATGGAGGCATTCTTAACATCAGGCCGCAAAGTATTTGATAGTGATGATTTGATGCGCGTAGAAGGTCGCTGCGTTAAGCCGTTAATCGTGTATGAAGTTGAACCATACACAGGAAAAATGAAAAAGATGAATGGCAAAGTGGACCTGTCATCTAAAGCTGCTGACAAATTAGCGCAATCAACACTAGGTTACTTACTCGTTTGGGAATTGCCAGACGAAGATGAAGATTATGCGATCGGTGCCGATGTTGCTGAAGGATTAGAACACGGCGATCGCAGCTCATTAGACGTTGTCGCTAAATCGGACGGGCGACAAGTAGCGCATTGGTTTGGTCACATTGATCCCAAGCGCTTTGCTCACATCAATAAACACATTGGCTTAATGTATAACAAAGCGTTTATTGGTGTAGAGCGTAACAATCACGGACATGCGACATTACAAGAGCTTGTTGATATTTACCCAACAAGCCGAATTTACACGGAAGAACACATTGATCGCGAAGATACGGACGAAGAAACCAAAAAAGTCGGTTGGCATACCAGCGCACAATCAAAACCAATTCTGACAAGTGGCCTAGACGAGCTGCTTACTCACGACAAAGACGGGATAGTTTGGCGCGGCACAGTCAATGAGCTCAATACGTTTGTTTACGATAAAAAAGGACGCATGGGCGCACAATCAGGCGGCTTTGATGACCAAGTAATGAGCTATGCAATAGCACAAGAAATGCGCGTAAGAATGCCTAAGCGACTAATTAAAGATAACACTCCTGCACCACACAACCCTAATCATTGGATGGCACGTTAATACATGGCTGATTTTGCAAAAAATAAAGAAGGCTTTACGCTTGATAAGCTTTTAACGCTATTGGGCGACATTGACAGTCAACCCGATTGGCGCACGCCTGCAACAAAAGCATGTGCTTATTATGACGGTGATCAGTTAAGCGAAGCTGTTAGAAAAGTTTTAAGAGATCGCGGCCAACCTGAAATTGTGCACAATATGGTAGGCCCTACTATTGACGGCGTGCTTGGCCTTGAGGCGCGTTCACGTTCTGACTTAATGATTGTTGCAGATGACGAGCAGGGCGAAGAACTAGCGAAAGCATTAAACGAGAAGTTTAAAGATACTTGGCGCTTAACCAATGCTGATCGCGCTTGCTCTGATGCGTATGCAAGCCAGTTGAAAGCAGGTATTGGTTGGGTTGAAGTGACAAGAAACCCTATTCCGTTTGCTGCGCCATACCGAGTTAAATTCATTCATCGCCGCGAGGTTTGGTGGGACTGGAATGCGCAAGAAGCTGATCGCAGTGATGCACGTTGGATGATGCGTAAGAAGTGGATGGAGTTAGACGAAGCGCTTGCAACGTTCCCTGATCACAAGGAAATACTCAAGCAATCAGTCAATCAGTGGGAAGATTTCTTAAACACCGTTGATGAAGAGCATACAGAAGATCATGCGCTTCATTCTGCATGGCATGATAGCCAAAGCTGGAACCGCGCAACAAGCGAATGGCTAGATCAGCAACGTAAGCGCGTCCTACTGCAAGTTATTTACTACAAAGTATGGAAGCGTGCACACATCATTCGTTTAAGTGATGGTCAAGTCATTGAGTACGACAAGAACAACCAAGTGCATTTGGCAGCGGTAGAAAGCGGCCGCGTTCAACTGGAATACGCCGCATTCCCTAAAGTGCGTGAAGCGTGGTTCGTTGGGCCACATCGAATTATTGACAGGCCAAGCGAAGCGCCAGACGGCATGTACAACTTGATCCCATTTATCGGTTACCAAAAAGATGCAAGCGGCGAACCTTATGGGCTAATTAGCCGCATGGTGCCAGCGCAAGACGGGATTAACATGCGCGTTATTCGCCTGAACTACCTTTTACAAGCCCGCCGTATCATTGCTGATGAAGATGCAACGCAGTTGGGTGATCAGCGATTAAAAGAAGAAGTTGAAAAACCAGATGGTTATATTCCGCTTAATCCTGAGCGAAAGAACAAAACTAAAGCCTCTGATGCAATCAGCATTCAAAATGACGTAGGTATCGCAGCGCAGCAGTTCAATCTCATGCAAAACGACATGAAGCTGATACAGGACACGGCAGGCGTTTACAACTCGATGCTAGGACAAGACAGCAATGCAACGTCAGGTGTTGCTATCGCTAACTTAGTTGAGCAAGGAACTACAACACTCGCAGAAATTAACGATAACTTTCATTACTCACGCAATAAAGTGGGTGAGCTGGTCCTTGCATATAACATCGAAGATTTAAAGCCGCAAAACAATGTACAGGTAACAGTTAATCGCGATGACAAAGCTAAGCGCAAGCAAATTGTATTGAATGAGCCTAACGAAAATGGCAAACGCAATAATGATGTTGCGCGTTGGAAAGGCCATATAGCGCTCGCGCCAGTTAAAGCAACGCCAACGTATCGCCAGCAGCAAGCAACGCTCTTAAGCAACGTTATGAGCCAAATACCGCCAGAAGCGCAAGCCGCAGCAATGCCGATGTTTGTTGAATTGATGGACTTGCCAAACAAAGAAGAGTTTATAGCAACGCTACGTCAGGCATTGAACATTCCTAAGCCTCAAGAAGATATGAGCGAAGAAGAGTTGGCCGCAGCCCAAGCCCAAGCTGAAAAAGCACAGGCCATGGAGCAGCTACAAATGGAAGAGATCCAAGGCAAATTAGAAGAGCTTCAACTTAAACGCGAAGAGCTGAAAGCCAAGATCATCGAAATTCAGAAGCGTACTGAAACAGAAGAAGTGAAAGACGATAAGTTGATCGCTGAAACTGAAAAGATTTTAGCTGAGGTTCGCCGCAGCAATGCCGAAGTAGCGGCAATGAAATCAACAGTACGAGCCAATATTCAACAACAACTCGATTCAATAAAGGTGTAGCAATGAGCGATACACAGCAATTAGAAAGTTTGGACCATATTCCTGCTGAACACATGGAGCAGATAAAAGCAGTGGCTAAAATGTGCCATGAAACTAACCGCTCTTACCTATCTGTAATGCGTGACACTGTTAAGCCTTGGGGTGAGCTAGAGCAACAAGACAAAGACAATACCATTGAGCAAGTAGCTTTCTTAATCCTCAACCCTGAATCAAAAGTATCTGCATGGCATGACGCATGGTTAGCAAAGATGATTGTCGCTGGTTGGAAGTTCGGCCAAAAGCGTTCAATTAAAAGCAAAACACATGAACAATTAAAGCCTTTTCACCACTTACCAGAAAAGCAGCAAGTAAAAGATGCGCTGTTTCATACCGTTGTACAGCAAGCTATTCACGCAGGGTAACAAGATATGAACTTACTCAAACACTGGTTTTTAAAATACATAATGCCAGCGTTTGAGCCGGCAACGATTAAACATACTCACGATGTTAAAAAGCCCACATCGTATAACACTAAAGGGCAGAGGGTAACAGCAATTAGCTAGGGAGGTTTTAATGTAAAGCTTCGCAAACCATACAGATAAGATTTAGCTACGCAGAAATAAAGCCGCTTTTGAGCAATCAGAGGCGGCTTTTTTGTGCGATGCACAAAATTCGCAGGGGCAGCGATACGCCTAAATTTTAATTTTCGTAACCATGCGTTAAATGGTCGATGGGGTAACAACGTGGATGAACTAGACGAGATATTAGCAAATGGCACTGATGAAGAAATCGAGGCGGCACTAGCCGGTCTTGATATTGATGGTGACACGCTTTTTGGTAACGAAGATGGCGAAGAAGCGCCTGTAGTAGAAGCCAAAGTAGAAGTTCCACATGTAGATTCAAAGCCAAAGCAGGAAAGCAAGCCAACTGAAACAGACGTAGAAGCGGCACCGTCAGCCGAAGAGGGCAAGCAAGGTGATGTGCCAGAGGGTTATGTTGAAATCGATGGTAAGTATTACGTAGAAGCAACGGACGTTAGCAGTAAAAACGGTCAACACAGCTTGCCGTATGAAGTGCTAGCACAGGCGCGTGAACGTGCCACTGCAGCCGAAGCTGAACGCGAACGACTAGCTAAAGAAAAAGCAGAGCTCGAAAGCCAATTTGCAGAGACCAAGCGTGTAGCAGAACTACACAGCACACAGCTTAAAGAGGCTGGAATGGATCCGCGCAAGTTACCTGGTGAAATGCTGAAAGATCCTGAGTTAATGAATCGTATCAAGGATGAATATCCAGAGCTAGGCGAGTTGGTAAGCGAATTAGCAAACCAAATGCAGCAATACGGCACCAAAGCCCAACCAGAACCGCAAGCGCCAGCACAAGACGATGTGCAAGCAGCATTTGATCAGTCACAGCACTTGAAGCAGTGGCGAACAAATGACGCGGACAAGTGGGATATGGCACAAGTTATTGATAGCAAACTCGCTAACGACCCATCGTTTGCAAGCAAAACGGTTGCAGAGCGCTTTAAAGAAGTTGAAAAGCGTGTTCAGAGTGCGTTTGGCGAACAACACAAACCTAAGCCAAGCGATAGCACTGCTGCACCAATTCCAAATACCCCCACTGACGTAGGCTCACAAGCAAACGACTTAAATTCGCAGGCCAACTTACTCGATAAAGATGCCGGTACGATCACGGCTGAAATGGCGAGTATGACAGAGGCGCAAGTTGAAGCCCTGCTAGAGAGCGCGTCAGATTTTCTCTAGGAAATTAAAATGAGTACGATTACTAAGGCACAAGCAGCCAAAGCGTTTGGCGCTGCCCTATTTACACACACACGACGCATGAATACGTTTGTGAACATGCTAACTGGCGCAGCACCGCAATCAGCAAAAAAAGATATGGCACAGGGTAAAAAGCAAACTGAAAAGGGCGCGCCTGTAGTCATGATCAATGACCTGCAAAGCCAAGCCGGTGATACGGTTGAAATGGATTTATTTCACAACCTGAACGGCTTGCCAACAATGGGCGATAAAAAACTGGAAGGCCGAGGCGAAAGCTTAAGCAAAACAGTGTTTGAATTGAGCATTGACCAAGGCCGTAAAATGGTAGACAGCGGCGGTAAAATGTCGCAAAAGCGTACTAAGCACAACCTGCTTACTACAGCTAAAACGTTGCTAGGTAACTACTACAACGATCTGAAAGATGAAGTCGCGATGTATCACTTAGCCGGTGCACGTGGTTCGTTTGCGCCAAGCGATATTATCGTGCCGCTTGATGATCATGAAGAGTTTGCAGAAATCATGGTTAATGAAGTCACAGCGCCAACGTATGACCGTCATGTTTTTGGTGGTGATGCGACTAGCTTAGAAAGCATTGATTCAGCAGATATTATGACGCTTGAAAAGCTGGACGACTTAGCGCTTATTTTGGAAGAGCAATCTAATCCAATGAAGCACATTAGTTTTGAAGCGGATCAAATGGCTAACGAGTCGCCGTTCTTCTTGTTATTCGTAACACCGCGTCAATGGCGTGACTTATGGGCTTCTGCAACTGATAAGAAGTTGCAAGAGCTTCAATCTCGCGCAATTAAACGCGGACAAGGTTTCAATCACCCGGTATTTAAAGGTGATGTGATCATGTGGCGCAACATTCTTGTTCGTCAATATCGTAAGCCAGTACGCTTCTATGCGGGCGACACGGTTACTGTCTCTAACAACGATAAGCTTGCTACAACTAAGCAGGTTACTGCCGGTACTGATATTGACCGCGCTATCTTGTTGGGCGGCCAAGCGCTTGCAAATGCCTATGGTAAGGCCGAGTCTGGCACTCACTTCCATATGTCGACTAAAAAAGTGGATCATGATAACGGCAATGAAACCGCAATTGTGTGGATGAATGGCTGTAAAAAAGTTCGCTTTGCGGATAAATCGGGTCGCGTAAACGACTACGGCACAATGGTACTTGATACTGCTGTATCTCTATAACTTGCACTAATGGCGGCTTAGGTCGCCTTTTCTTAATTAATAGGTAATAACCATGAGTAAAGAAACGTTTTATAAAGGTGCACAGGGCAACTTGTCACTGCATGTTGTGACAATTGCGCTTGCGACCTTGGCTGCGGATAGCTCCGTTGTTGCCACTGACAACCTGCCAATCGGCACACAAATTACCGGCGTTCGTATTGTAAATGCAGCGCTTGGTGCTGATACGGAAGTGACAGTGCAAATTGCTGATCGTGAAGGTAACTCAACAGACTTAGCCGTGTTCGATACTGTTGCTGCTGGAAATGGTAGCGCGTTTATTAAACCAATTTATATCGGTGATGAAGGTCCAAGCGATCTAGTCATTGAAAATTCAGGGACAGGCGCGGCCACTGGTGAAGTGACCATTCAATTAGAGTATCGCTTTAAGGGCTATTAAGTCTTAGCAATACACATTTAAACAGCCCTGCTTATGCGGGGCTTTTTTTGGAGTAAATATTATGGCTGATAAAGTCAATATCGTTTACATAGGCTCTAAGCCTGTAAAAAAAGATACTGTTTGCGGCACTCGTCTTATTTTTAAGAAAAACCAACCGGTTCCGGTCGATGCTGATCTTGCAACTCGTTTTTTGGACTATCCGAAAGTTTGGATTGCCGAAGAAGATCTTGAAAGCGTGCTAAAAGCCCAAGAGAAAGCGGCTAAAGCAGCAGAAGAAGCCCGATTAGCGCGTGAAGAAGCTGAAAAGCAAGCTGAATTTGATGCGAACATGGTTGTTATCGTTGACGGTGACGAAGTTGATTTAGGTAAGTACAACACAAATCAGCTAACTACATTTGCTGAAGCACACGATCTTGAAATTGAAGGACCTAAAAAGCCACTTCCTGAGTTCAAGAAAAAAGTACGTGATGCGTTTCGCGCTTTAGCAGATAACGGCGAAGGCGAGGAATAACCAGTGGCGCAATTATCTAGCTTGATCCCGTTAGTTCGTGAGCGCTGCGGGGGCGTTCTTGATCAAATGGCGAAAGACCAGCTAGGTCGCGCCTATCAAAAGTTTTGCTATGAGTCTTGTTTTTTGGCCCGGACTCAAGAAATTGAGCAAGGGCAAAGCGGGGAACTTAGCATTGATAGCGATCATGTTTTTGTTGGTGTTGATTTTGTTTTAAATGCCAACGGCCACGAACTTGAAAGTGCTGATGATTACACAGTATCACCAAGTGGTATCGTGACTGTATTAAGCACAACGCCAAAGGTTCGCGTTTTTTACCATGTAGCCCCGCAATTTTTACTACCAGACACCTTTGAAGCAGACAATATCATTGTCAATCGATGGGCTGACGCTATCGCAGATGGTGCCGCTGCAAATCTAAAGATGATGCCAAACACTCAATGGTCTGATTTATCGCTATCAGATTACTACAAGCGCCGTTTTACTGATGGATACCGCGAAGCATACCGCGTTGCTATCAATGCACTGGACGAGCAAAGACCCACCAAATCAAGAGACTTTTTCTAATGGCTATTGTTACATCGAACGAAATTTTAACGCGGGTTAATAAACTGCTTAATGATCCCGGCTATACGCGTTGGCCTAAAGACGAGCTATTAAATTATCTGAACGATGCTCAACGTGCAATTGTTTTGCGCCGTCCTGACTCATACACGGCAGATATTGACGACTTTGCGTGCGTTGAAGGAACTAAGCAAGCGCTACCAGCCGATGCGCTCAAGCTTATTGATGTGACACGTAACGAAAGCGGTAAAGCCATTCGTGGCCCATATAACCGCCAAGTGCTAGATGACAACTACGACACATGGTACGCGGGTAAAACAGCAACCGAAGTCGAGCTTTATATTTATGATGAACGCAACCCTAAAACGTTTTATGTTTATCCAGGCGTTGTTGCCAACATCAACTTAACACTTGTCTATTCTAAAGCTCCTGCCTCTATCACCATTGAAAATAACGACACTGGCGAAGTGATCGCGCTCGATGACATTTACGTCAACGCAATCATCGAATGGATCTTGTATCGTGCTTACGCAAAAGATGCTGAATACGCTGCTGATCCAAATAAAAGTCAGATGCACATGAATGCGTTTAGAAGTCAGCTCGGAGAGAAAAACCAAGCTGATGTTGCAATGATGGGCCAAGAGAAGGGGCAGTAATATGACGGCTAGCGCAGGCGCGTGGTATCGCGTAGGAACAGTAAATGTAACAAGCGGACAGCAAGGAATTGTTGGTGTTGGTACTAATTGGCAAAATGATGTTATCGCCATTGCCATAGGTGATATTTTTACCGTTGACTCTAAAACGTTTTACGAAGTAACAGCAGTTAACAGTGATACCAGCATTTCATTAGATCGAAACTTTGAAGGCGTGACCGACGCTGGAATTAACTACGCGATCGTTCGTAATACGTCCGGCACTATTCTCACTCGAATTGCGGGCCAAGTATCAGTTCAATTTAATCAAAAGCAATTGTTCTTAGACGAGCTGCGGATCTGGTTAAACTCAGATAATGCAAGTGAAGAACTAACAGATAGTCATGGTGTAAAACACGAATTAAAAACGCCTGCTCAAATGGTTCGTGATCATGATGACAAGCTTGCTGAACTTGATGAAATTCATCCTTTTCCGTGGGCTATGCGAAAGGTCGAGTTCGAAGCCCGCCGCGCCGCGAACAATGAAAAATACGCTGCAAGTGGGTTTGTGCATTTTGGTAAGCACTTTGTAAATTCCGCAGAATTTATAAAAGAGGGCATTACATGTTTTTCTAGCTTCTGGGATGAGCCTAACAAAAACAGGTTCTGGATGGGACGAAGTTCTCAGGCACCTAGTGTTGGAGGTGCATCAAAAACAGACTCAGCAATTTTAAATATTGCGGGTGTTATAACAAATTTAGAGTCTCTTGCAGATGATTACGCTGAAACATCAAGGTTAACCACGGTAAAACTCCCCCCCGCTGAAGATGGCACCCGTACTTACGACAGCTATATAGGTGTTAGTGTTACACATGCAACTCCCGCAATCGCATTTGCTAGTGAAACTGCTACTAACAAAGTAGTCACTGAACGCGTTGACATGTGGGGCTTTGAAGCTTTCTTGCGTGAAATTAATGCTACTGACCCGTTCGTTTATAAGTATGGGTTAATTCAAAGCCAATTAACTGACATTAGTGGTGTTGCAACAGTAAATGATAATGTTCGCCCCATTACCTATTTTGCATGGTATGAAGGTGATGAATCAAGCCGTGGTAAAGGCGTAAACTGGCAAACAGCAACAGAAGCACAGCGCATAGTAATCGCAAGTGACCCCGAGAATAATATCTACTTTGATGATGCAACGGGCAAGTTTTATCAATGGTGTATTCGTGGGCGTAGTTTTTCGGGCGCGGGTAATAGGGATTGGCTAAATTTAGACACTTCAAGAGCCATAGATATCTCGCCAAGTTATAAACTAGTTGTTGCAGCACAAGGCATTGCTGATTATCGCGAACCATTTGTATCTGCAATAACTCGTGCACACTCTTATCGAGGTTTTGGAGCAGCATATAATGATAAACCACATTTAGGGGCGTATACACTAGTCTCATCAAGTACGACCACGGCCATAAATGGCGAATGTTACTTTCTGGTCTGCGGTACAGTAGCAAGGATAAATACAGGATTATATCATCCATCATTCAATCCTTTCGGATCAGCGCGGGCTATTGATGATAAAAGTTGGTCAAGTACATCGACATCGTTTAAATCCAAAGCCGATTGTTTTGATAATTCAAAAATACTCCTAGTTTCCGGTAATTATTCAAGCGGGAAAAGCGGCAGAACCGATGGTCGTTATTATGATGTTATTAAAAATGGTGGTTTCGGAGGTGTTGCACGAGATATGAGATACGGCTCCTCCGGTTTAAAAAAAGAGGATTTTGAAAATTCTAATCGCTCATTAATATCAGGCACTTATCGTGGGTTAGATAATTTGAAGGTTAGTAAAGTAATAGATTCTGGGTACTGGCTATCTTCTAATCATAGTAACAAATTATCTAAATGGATAAACTATCAAGGAGATGTTGTTGTATATTTAAACTCAGTTGATCTCGGTATAGGTAATGGGGATAGTCTGATAGTCATAGATTTTACAAAAAACATTATCTTCAGGCTTTCAAATCTCTATGATTGCAATGTATCTACAGTCAAATGCCTACTATCTGATGTATTCCCACTTCAAGGAGTTTTCCCAACTGGTAGCGGTTCTGCCTCTGGAACGGTCTACCTTATCCATGAATCAAATTTGGATAATTCAATAGGTGATGGCTTGTACCATACAGACGTACAAGGTGGCCCTGCTGAGATATTACTCTGTGATGATTTAAAAAATGGATGGGTGGGAAATTGGATACATGATATTCCAGACGGTATAAAAGACTTGTTTGAATTGACACGTCCTTATACGGGCATCGGAACCGATATCACTTGCACATACACGTTAGACAATGGTGCAACATGGACTAAAGATCTCACCGCAATTAGTAGCTCATTACGAAACACAGTTACAGTGACTGATATGCCCGCTAATCAGTTGACTATCTGGCAATATCAAACTCAAGCTAATGTAACTAAAAAGGCATTGAATGTCGCGCCATACGGTTTTTTGGAAGGCATGGGACCGGTGTTTATAAGTTCAAGGGCAAGAGCTGAAACGGCGAGAATACTAGGTTATTCACTTATCTCAAAAGTATTAAAAAGCCAAAATTCATCAGCGGTTGGTAAAGACCATGAGATTCTCCCTCTGACAAAAACCCAATTTGGTGATGGATTTGAAAAATTAATATCAATAGGTACATTTATTAGTGAGCATTCATCGATAGGGATCGCCCCACCAACGACAGCCGCAAGTTCAGCATTCAAGGCCCTTAGTTATAATGTTGTTGATAGCCAGCAAGCCTTTATTAACTACGCGTATATAGAGCTGAAACACAACGGTACAGACTGGGGCGATGACAGTAAAATTCACATCGCAGACA
The DNA here is from genome assembly GCF_052850545.1 of Pseudoalteromonas sp. 1181_04. Lineage (NCBI taxonomy): Bacteria > Pseudomonadati > Pseudomonadota > Gammaproteobacteria > Alteromonadales > Pseudoalteromonadaceae > Pseudoalteromonas > Pseudoalteromonas sp. 1181_04. The sequence continues at coordinate 53,509 of NZ_VXCS01000021.1, read as the reverse complement.
ATCAAACAACAATGCTAGATGAAAACGGTAACACTGTTTTGGTCGGTACTGCGCGTTGCGTTGAACCACTTGGATGGATTAAAAATGACAAATAATATAACCCCACTTTTAGATTTTATCGTCCTAGATGACGAGCAAGCCCCTGTTCTTAACGAGCAGGGTTTCCCTACACTTAAACAAGCGCCAATCACTAAACAAATAGCAGATCTAATCGAAAAGGGAAAAGTTGAAAATATTGAAATATTTGCACAGTTAACCAGTGATGGTGAACAGTATGAATGGGCTAGTGAGTATTTAGACTATTTAAAATTATTGGCTTGGGTAGAGAAACAAAATGCTAGCTTGCCAGAGCCCGTTGCTGATGAAGATGGCATAGTCACTCCACCGGAACCGCTTAATCTTCCTATGGAGCCAATTCGCCCAGAAGTACGAACGGTAGAGCAGGTGCTTGAGCCATTTTCTAAAGCGATATCTAAACTTAAGGGCATAGAGTTTAAAGGCGTTAATATAGCCCTAACTGAAACAAATCAAAATGGCCTATCTGCGTTAAAAAGCGCGCTCGAAATGGCAAAAGAATTTGAAGTTGACGATCAATTATTCCCAATAAGGTTCAATGCTGAAACGTGCGGCGGAGTTGAAGTAGTTGAACTGCTGGACGAAACCGAGTTTAAACAGTTCGGAATTAATTTTATTATGGCGCGAAAGGCGTTTTTTGAGTGAGGTTTACATGATAACGACATTAAAAACACTTAGAACGTTAATAGGCTACATTTTATGTGGCCTTTTATTTGTCTGGCCTTTTATTATTTTATCGTTGTTCGCTTTATTTGGCAGTGTGTGGGCGTTTAACAGTTTGTACAGCATAGATATAACTATCTGTAGCATTTGCCATGGCACTAAGTTGGAATCAATTTCAGCAAGAAGCTATAGGCTTAGGCACGATAGGCGCTATTACTATCAAATGATTGTAATTGATTGTCTTGCAAAACCATTTGACGGAACTGATCACTGCAAGCGAGCTTACAAATGGGAAAGCAAAGTAATAAACAAGCTAGTAAACATCAATAACTAAAACCACCCCGACTCAATACAAACAATAAGCGACCCTCATGCCTGCGATTACCGTTAAAACATTTGCCGGTGAACGGCCTAAACTCGATCCGCGATTACTCCCTAACGAATCAGCATCCATTGCTTACGGTTGTCATTTTGATAATGGCAATCTATCACCCCTCAAGCGTCCAGCTCTTACCGGTATTGCGGTACTTCAAGCCGCAAAAACAATCTATAAGCATTTAAACGAACATTGGTTTGCGTGGGATAAAGTCGTTAATGCGGTTGCAAGTCCTATTGCTGATGATCCTTGGCAGCGTGTTTATTTTACGGGTGATGGTTACCCGAAGGTGACTAACAACGCTATTTTTAGTGGCTCGAATATGCCTGCGTTCTCGTATCGCTTGGGCATTCAAGCGCCAGAGGTGGCTATTATCGGCGTTGTTACTGAGGCTGCAACTGATGAAGTTGATCCTAATGATGATGAAACGCGCTATTACACTCATACATTTGTGACTGAACAGGGCGAAGAAGGACCACCAGGCGAAGCATCAAACGCGATTGAAATTCTGTATCCCGATGAGGATGGCACGTTTGTAACGCTGGCATTTTCAGCGCCGAACGTTAACGCATCAAACATTACTCACCGCAGAATATACCGCACAGCTACAGGTGGTGGCATTGCTGATTATCTATTTGTTGCAGAGATACCAATTTCACAAGCAACATTTGTAGATAACGTACCGGGTGAAAGCTTGGGATCAGCACTGGATACTTACGATTATGAAATACCAAACGAAAAAATGATCGGTTTAACGTCCATGGCTAATGGGATTCTTGCAGGCTTTTTTGATAGTACGGTGTGCTTTAGCGAGTCTTACTTGCCTTACGCGTGGCCAAGCGAATACCAGTTAACGACTGAACATGAAATTGTAACCGTTGCTGCGCTTGGTAATACGCTGGCTGTACTAACCAAAGGTTACCCGTATATGTTCAGCGGAGTTACACCTAACGCGATGGCCGGCCAAAAGTTAGAATCGAACCAATCTTGTGTTAGTGCTCGATCTGCAGTGATCGTCAATGGCTCGCTTATTTATGCAAGCCCTGATGGGTTAATTGCGTTCACAAGTAGCGGCTTAACAATGCTCACTAATCAGATAATTACACGCGAGCAATGGCAAGATTTAGAGCCAAGCACGATTGAAGCCTACCACCAAGAGGGGCGTTATTTAGCATTTTACGGCGCAAACTTGGACAAGGGCTTTATTTTCGATCCAAGTACCGGTGACTTTAGGCATTTTACGGCGACGGCAACTTGCGGTTTCAACAGTTTGGAAGATGATGCGCTTTATACATGCCAAGGCGGAAACCTAAGTAAGTGGGAGGCAAGCCCCGCGGTTATGGATTACCAGTGGCGCTCTAAGGACTTTGAAGCGAACGACATTAGCTTTGCGTGTGCGATGGTGAAAGGTGTTGATGTGAGCCTGTCAGGGCTGCGTATTTTTGCTGATGAAACAGAGGTATTGCATTTAGAGCCAGGTCAAATACCTTCGTCCGCTTTCAGGTTGCCACCATCACGCGGTGACTCATGGGCGTTTGAGGTTTACGGGAAAGGCACTATTCACAGCGTTTCTATTGCTACTACTATGCGCGAGGTTGCAGCTTAATGGCAAAGCTTAAAAAAGGAAGTTTCCCCGGCATTGCACGCCAAGGTAAACAGAATCAATCAGAAAGCGCGATCACTGAAAACATTGAGATATTAACCGGACAACGTGGCAATGGTGAAAACCGCGCATTGTTAGTTAAAGATTTAGTTAATTTAGATGATATGAAGCGCACAGCGCTTATTAACAGTACAAGTAGCAATAACAATACTGGCGGACTCCCAATTACTACTGGCGGCGTTCAGCGCCCGCATAAGCCAGTTAATTTAATAGGCACTGGCGGGTTTACATTTATCGCGATTACGTGGGATAAGCCAGCGTATCGAGGCCATGCGTATGCTGAGATTTGGCGCAGTGAAAGCGATGTATTTTCTACAGCGGTAAAAATTGCAACGGAAGTTGCCGACATATTCAGTGATAGCGTGAATATGGGTGCTGAATATTACTATTGGGTGCGCTTTGTTAATGTGGCCGATATGGTTGGACCAACACAAGGTGCTAACGGCTTATACGTTAAAACACAAAAATCAGCCGAGTTAATACTTGATGAAATTGGCGGGTTGATTGAGAAGTCACACCTTGGTGATTTTCTAACGTCTGCCATCGATTCTATACCCGCGTTAGAGTTCGTTATTGATGAAATAAAGCTAGAAACAATACCGGCATTACAGGTGGATATTGATCAGTTTAAAATCGATATTGCTGATTTAAGAACGGATACGGACCAGTTTTTAGTTGATATACCTGCTCTACAAACAAACTTAGACAATGTAAATCTTGTCGAAATACCAGCATTAAAAACTGATTTAGATAATATAAATCTAGTAGAAATACCAGCACTAAAAACTAATATCGATCAGTTTAAGATCGATATTCCGGCACTAAGAGATAACGTTGACCAGTTTTTAATTGATTTCCCAAGTATTCAGCAAGAAGTAGATGCTATAAAAATAGAGATCCCTAGTTTACAGGACTCTATTGCCGAACTGAATGCAGAAACAGAAGTCGCTAAGCTAGAGGCGCAAGAAGCGAAAGATCGTGTTGAGTCGATAGAAATTAGCAGTGACGATCTTGCTAGGCAGCTCATTGATGCTGCACTTATCAATGATGAAAACTGGCAGAACAATGCTGTTAAGTTTGTTTTGTTTGAATCTGAACTTAATAATGTTAATGCTCGCATTGAATCTGAGTTCTTAACCAAGACTGAAGCTAACGAAGTAATAGCTGCAGCAGCAGAAAGCATACGTGTAGAAATTGAAGAGCATGGCACATCACTAAGCGGTGATATATCAAACACGTACTATACTAAGGCGACAACGGATCAAGTAATCGCAACCGCGACAACAAATGTTAAAGCTGAAATCGAAGATCCTAACGGCAGTAGTATAGGCGCTCTATTAGATACTCAATACTACACGGCGGTAGATACTGACAGCGCGATAAGTCTATCAGCACAGCAAATCAAGGCGGACATAGAAGATCCGCAAGGTAACAGCCTTGGCGCACTAATAAACAACGACTATTACACAGGCGTAGAAACTGATAGCGCGATAGCCGCTTATGGTGTTCAGCTAAAGGCAAGCATTGAAGATCCTCAAGGTAATAGCGTTGGCGCAACGCTGCAGCAAAACTACTACACTAAAACGGCCACTGATAATGCGCTTAGCCAATTAACGACTAACTTAGAGTCAACCATAGCTGCGGGTGATCAAAGCACTGAGAACACTATAACAGCGCTATTAGATACTCAATACTACACGCAGGCTCAAGCTAACAGCGCAATATCACAAGCGACAACCCAGCTACAATCACAAGTTAACACACAGATTGACGGTGTTAATGACTCAATCGATAATAAAATAGCTTCTGTTAGCGCAACACTTACCAGTGACTACTACACAAGCGCAGAAACCGATCAGGCTATGGTCGTTTCATCGCAGCTATTAAAGGCTGAAATTGAGAACCCTGCAGGCAATAGCCTTGGCGCAACACTCTTTAATGACTACTCGACCAAAGTTGACACAGAGCAATCGGTAGCGCGCGCCATTTTTGAGCTAAGTAGTCAGTTTGATCCGTTGGCGCAGGCGGTTATAGATAACGCACTGGCAAATGATGAAGCAATTGAGCGTCAGCAAGTGATCACCGCTAACATTCTGCGCACTCAAGAGGTCATAACAACTGAGTCTCAAGCGTTGGCACAATCGTTATCTGTTATTGAAACGCAATTTAATGACAGTAGCGCCCGCATTACAGCACTTGATAAAGTTGTTTCTACAAGCATAACGTCTAGCGCTGAAAAGGCTTTTCTTCTTGAGAGTAAAGTTGACAGTAATCAATCTTACTTAGAGGTAAATTACTTTACTAAAGTCGATACACAATCAGCCATTAGCGAAGCAACTACACAGTTACAATCGATTATTGACGGCGTGAGCGCGGATATATACGATAATTTTTATACGTCAGCACAAGCAGATAGCGCCATCTCTCAAGCCGTCACTGTATTGAAGGGAAGTGTTGATAGCGACTTAGGACTAATAACAACTGATCTACAAAATAACTACTACACAAGTGCGCAAGCAGATAGTGCTATAAGCCAAGCTACCCAATTACTTCAATCAGCAATTGAAGATCCAGACGGCGATAGCCTGGGAGCTACGTTATTTATTAGTTATTCGACCACCACCGAAGTTAACCAGGCAATAACAGACGCGACAACGCAGCTCAACTCAAACATTGATGGCTTAGAAGCGGATATTTACGAAAACTTTTACACAAAAACAGACGCGGATAGCGCGGTTTCGGGCAGTGTGACGGCGCTAAAGTCTGAATTAATACAGGCTATAGAGGACGGCGATACAGCTTTAAGTCAAAGCATTACCGCCGATTTACAAGAAAATTATTACACTCAAGTCGAAACTGATAGCGCAATAAGCCAAGCCACAACGACATTAAAATCAGCTATCGAGGACCCCGCAGGCGATAGCCTTGGTGCTGAATTATTTACTAAGTATTACACCAAGACCGATACAGACGGCGCATTAGCAGAATTAAACACGCAGATCAGGGCTGAATATCAACCGCTAAGCGAGGCGGTTATTGAAAACGCGCTTGCTAATGACGAATCTAATGCACAGCGCTTAAAGTATGAAGCTGAAATAATCTCAAAACAGCAAGTATTGGTGGATGAACAAGGGGCTTTAGCTGAATCCATTTTTGCCCTGCGTTCAGAGTTTGGCGGGAACCAGGCAGAGCTTTACACATTGCGAGAAACGTTTGCAAATAACGTGCTCGCGACTGCAAAAGAAGTTAACTGGCTAGAATCATCCATTGGTGATGTTTCAGCTACGCTATTAAATAACTATGACACATCGGCCACTGCGAGTGAGGCAATTGTTAGTGCTGTACTGGCGTTAAAATCTGAAATTGAGGATCCAAACGGCGATAGTATTGGTGCTAATCTGCAAGTAAATTACTATACCAAAACTGATACTGATAGCGCGTTAAGCGATCTAACAACGCAATTAAACTCAAATGTAGATGGCTTATCCGCTGATATTTATGAGAACTTTTACACTAAAACAAATGCCGATAGCGCTATAAGTTCGGCGGTGACAGCGCTTAGGTCTGATTATGAAAGTGATATTGCTGATATTAATGCGGGCCTTGATCTAAATTACTACACTAAAACGGATGCTGACACAGCAATTGCACAGGCAAGCACAACGTTAAAAGCCGCTATTGAGGATCCGAACGGTGATAGTGTTGGTGCAACGCTGTTTAATGATCACTATACGAAGGTTGGCGCTGACAGCGCAATAAGCAATGCGACAACGGCCTTAAAGTCGGCTATTGAGGACCCAAACGGATCAAGCATTGGCGCAGACCTACAGCAGAATTATTCAACGACTGTAGAAATGGGCGAGGCTATAAGCGAGGCGACCACTCAGCTACAATCTAGTATTGATGGTGTTAGCGCTGATATTTACGAGAACTTTTACACCAAGGTAAACGCTGACAGTGCGATCAGCTCAGCGGTAACCGCGTTGCGCTCAGACGTTGAAAGTGACATAGGATTGATAAACGCAGGTTTAGATCAAAACTATTACACGAAAACGGATACAGATACCGCCATTGCGCAAGCTGATCAGTTATTGAAATCAGCCATCGAGGACCCGAACGGCGCAAGCTTAGGTGCAACGCTTTATAACGCTTATTACACGAAAGTCGATACAGACAGTGCAATTACGAGCGCAACAAACGCATTGCAATCAGCCATCGAAGATCCAAGCGGCTCAAGTATTGGCGCTGACTTGCAAACTAACTATTCGACAACAGCAGAGACCGGGCTCGCAATATCACAGGCTACGCAGCAACTTAAATCCGCAATAGAAGATCCGAACGGCGATAGTTTAGCAGCAGATATATATCAAAAATTCTCAACGAAAACGGATACTGAATCAGCGATAAGCACAGCTAACACAGCATTAAAATCAACAATTGATAGCGATATTGCTGACGGTGATCAGGGTGTTAAAGATGATATTAACGCAGATTTACAGGTTAACTACTCAACTAAGGCGCAGACAGGGGAAGCAATTAGCCAGGCGACAACTGCGCTAAAAAGTGAAATTGAAGATCCTGAAGGCAATAGCATTGGCGCAACGTTGTTTAACGACTTTCAAACTAAAGCGGACGCAGAAGAAGCAACCGCAAGCACTAGCCAACAGCTTAGAGCAGAGTATACACCAAGTGCACAGGCGATTATTGAAAACGCGCTTGCTAATGACTTGGAGGGCGAAAGAAGATCATTTGCTGAGGCTGATTTAATATTAAACCAGCAAGTGCTGGCTAATGAGCAGACAGCATTGGCAGAAAGTGTTTTTGCTTTAAATGCGTCAATTGATGAAAGCAAAGCAGGTTTATACCAACTGCAAACCACTTTTGCCAACAAAACGAAGGCAACCGCACAGGACTTGCTAAAAATTGATAGCAGTGTTGGCGATATTAAAGCTGATTTAGTAAATAACTATTTCACAAGCGCAGACGTTAACGAAGCCATAGCCAGCGCTGATACGGCATTACGCTCGGTCATTGAGGATCCGAACGGCGATAGTATTGGCGCTGATCTACAAACTAATTACTATACTAAGAGCGCAGCCGATAGCGCGATAAGTTCAGCAACTACGCAGCTAAAAGCGAATATTGAGGACCCGAACGGTGATAGTATAGGTGCTGATTTATTTGTTAACTATTTAACAAAGACAGAAACAAACACCGCAATTAGCGAAGCTAAAACGCTTTTAAACTCAGCCATTGATGATGTTGAATCGGATTTGCAAGTTAATTACTCGACAACTGTAGAAATGGACTCAGCAATAAGCGCAGCGTCAACAATACTGAAATCAAATATTGATGATAACCAAGGCGTGCTAGTCACAGATTATTACACTAAAGTCGCAGCTGATAGTGCTATAAGCTCAGCCGTAACCGCTTTACAGTCTAGCGTTGATGGGGATTTAGGAGCATTAGAATCTAATCTGCAAACCAACTACTACACTAAGACGGCAGCAGACAGCGCAATAAGCAACGCTACAACACAGTTAAAAAGCGAACTCGTAGATCCTAACGGAGATAGCATTGGTGCTGAGCTATTTAACGAGTATTACACGCAGTATGACACTGATGAGGCTATATCTAGCGCTAACACAATACTAAAAAGCCAGATAGAGGACCCGAACGGCAATAGTTTGGGCGCAAGCTTGCAAACGCTTAGTCAAACCGTAGCTACAAACGAAGGTGTATTCTCAGCGCTATGGGGAGTTAAAACCAATGTAAATGGCTTGCAATCAAGTGTTGGTTTGGTTAATGACGGCGTTGAACCAATATTCGCAGTCAAAGGCGCTAAGTTTGCGATTATAACGGATCAAGATCCTACTAACTTAACGCCTGTCTTTGCTGTGCAGGGTAATCAGACTGTTATTAATTCTGCTGTTATAGACCAAGCATTTATACAGAGCTTAGTTACTGACGAACTGCTATCTAATCGTGTAACCGTTGGATCATCATTTACCACGCCATCAATAAACTACGATCGCATTAGCGGTGCGCGTAGTGGTAATTTCTCTATTGATCCTAACGGTAACATGTTAGCAAAGAGCGCAACTCTTGAATCCGTTACTATCAAAGATAATAACGGCAACGTAGTTATGTCATCCACTGGCGCTATACCATCATCAAAAATAACAGGTCTAGGAGCTTTAGCGACACAGAACGGAGTGGATTATAACGATTTAGCAAGTAAGCCTATATTAGGGAGTTTCGCTTCAAAAAATTCACTGTCTTATAATGAAGTAACAGGTAAGCCTGCTTTTGGCTCGCTTGCCTACTTAAATTCACTCGCATACGACAGCATTACAGGAAAACCAACGTTAGGGCCGTTTGCTGGGTTAAGTAAAATATTGAGTTCAAATGTGACTACATACATTGCGAATGGCGCAATTGGTAGTGCGCAAATAGATCAGGCGTATATCAACACGCTGTTTGGTCAGAACGCGAGCTTTTACGGTACGGTGTATGCGCAAAATCTTGAGGGTGATGTGTATGATGTTAAGTTTAAAGATACAATCGCAGTGATGCCAACCAGTTCAAATAAAACACTAGTAAGCTTTACTGTGTCAGCCCAGCCGTTTGCTAGAAACGTTGTTATTTCTGAGGTTGAAGCGTATGGACAAGGCTATAGTTCACAAGATTCATTCTCTATTAATGCTTCAATGTATGGTAGTCATACAGCATCAGCGCTTGATAATAAAAGCTGGCTTGGTCGAGGTGATACATTCCAAACCTTCTTGTTACCAAGCTTTGTCACAACCATTCCAGCAAATACAACAAGAACATTTTCAATCAAGTTAGAGACAACTGGATCATCTGGTACATTTTTAGGCATTAGAGGCACGGTAAAGTGCGAGGTGTTTAAAGATGGCTCAACAATATCTTAATTAATGGATAACCCCCCCAATATAGGTTAATATTTTACCATAATGACGAAATCGTATCTGCAATGTGTGTCATGGCTAAATCACCGTGACCGGCTTAAAGAGCCAATAACGCGTATAGGTAATATTGCAAACGATCCCGACCTATATCAAAAAATCAACGAAGCCTGCTCAAATGAGTGGGCTTTTTTGTTTTTAGCCCCTGACGGTTTTGTTGTTTTATGGCCCCGCATTGCGAATAACAAAGCATACATAGAGGTAACTATAGCGTCTTGCCATGGTGGCAACGCGATGCTTAGGTATCAACCCCACATAATCGAGCTTGCCAAACGCGGCACAGCCGCATTCATTGAATTTGCAACAGCCAGAAAAGGTTTTAACAAAGTCGCCCCCTTGAACGGGTGGCAGCGCGGCGGTGCGCGTGATGACTTGACCATTTGGCGGAATTACTTAGGAAAACATCATGGGTAAGTCGAGTGAAATTAAAGAAACTGAATACGAAAAAGAGTTAGCGAAAGTTTATGCCGAAGAGTGGGAGCTATACCAAGAAAAAATAGTGCCATTTGAAAACATTGTTATTAATGATGCGCAAAAGGCTAACGATAAAGCGGTTTATGATGATATAGCCGAGAATGCAAATCTTGGTTATAAAAAATCATTCACAGAAGCGAAAAACAATACGCTATCAAGCATGCAGGCTAATGGTGTTAATCCTAACTCTGGCAAGTTTAAACAAACATTAAGCGACATATCAGACAATGAAGCCAGTGTGACCAGTGATGCTACAGCGCGCTCGCAAGTGGCAGGGCAAGAACGTTACATAGGCAAAATGGCTAATGTAATGGCTATGGGGCAAGGGCAGTCACAAGAAGCAACAGCAACGCTCAGCGATATTGCGCAAAGTTCACAGCGAAAAGCGTTTAATGATGCAAGTATATCCCAACAGCAGTCTGATAACTTACTAGGTGCGGCCGGAGCAGTGGCAGGAGCCGCAGGCAGTTATTATAAAAATTTACCACCCCCAAAAGCTGACGCAGTGATTAACCCTAACGCAGCAACCCCAAGCGATATAAATAAGTCACTAGTAGGAGGTGGTTAATATGAACTTTAACTTAGCAAGCAATGATGGACCGCAAGAAGCGATTGCAGATCAGGGCGCTATACGCACAGCAAGCTATCAAGATGCATTAGCTGATATTACGCGCCAGCAATTTGAAGATTATAAAAATCGATTTTTACCAGTTCAAGAGCAGCTGTTTGACCTAGCAACTAACGACACGTTGTTAAACGAACAGATGGAACGCAACGGACAGAGCATTGATCGTGCGTTTAATCAGTCAAAACAAAGTGAGTCAATGGCGCTGGGTAGATACGGGCTATCACCAGACAACAGCAAGCAAGACAGTAATAACACAGGCTTATTAAAGAGCTTAACGACTGCTTCGGTAAATAATGAAACGCGCAGCTCAGTCGATGATCTGCAAAATAAAATTTTAACAGGTCAAGGCGGCGCGCCAAAAGGCCTAGCTGATATAGGTAAAAAATAATGTCTTATTCAATTATGCAAGCAGGCCAAAGCACTAAAGGCAAAGCGACTGGTTCACTCAAAACACTATCGGACTTGGAGCAAAACCGCGAAATGCGGAATGACCAAGCTGAGCAGCAAACTAAAAACTCACAAATGAGCGGCGCGGCTTCTGGCGCAATGATTGGCACACAAATAATGCCAGGTTGGGGAACTGCCATAGGTGCAGTAGTTGGTTTTGCGGCTGGATCACTCTAAGGGGTAATGTATGGCGGGAGCATTTGTAGACGGCGCACTAAAAGGTTTTAACATGATGGAGCGCCATCAATCACGCATGTTTAACGAGCAGCGTTTAAGCGATTTAGATAAACGCAACGATCAACGTTACCAGCAGCAACAAGGCCGTTTAGCCGATATGGATAAGCGTGACGAGGAGCGTTACCAAGCGCAGCAAGGACGATTGTCTGACTTAGATAAGGAACGTGTAGCTAACAGAGAACAAGACGTTAAATGGCGAGAAAGCCAAGGTGAACAAGCTGAAGAACAACGACAATGGCAACGAAATTGGCAGCAGCAGCAAGCGCAATGGCAAAAAGACGAACAGGCTATTCCTATTGCTTGGCAGTCATTTAGGCAAACAGGCCAGATACCTGACGACTTAAGCGATGTTCTTGAGCGTAATAAGGGTATGGACCCTAGAACATATCTTAACCCTGAATACCGAGAGCAAGTGAAAGGTCTTGGAGAAAAGTTAGATAGCGTAATTAAAACTGGCAAAATGGCTGAGGCTAATTCACCTGAAACGGTCCAGCTATTTGACAAGGTGTTTAAAGATAAAATTCAAGCTTCTGTTGGTCAATATGACGAGGACGTTAAATCAAAGATTGTTGGCGTCGATTTTGCGGGGTTTGTACCAGTTGAAGAAAAAGGCGGTCGTGTTGGTCTCGCGCTAAAGGTGACTTATGAAAACGGTTCTCAAGAAGTTAAGCCGATGACTAAAGGTAGAACGTCAGAAGGCGATGACCCTGTAATGACGTACACACCTAAAGAGCTTATTGGTACAGTAAAAGCGCGTGTAATGATGGCCGATATGATGGAGCGCCCGGAGTATTGGGATCAAATGGGTGCGCAAGTTGGTGCAAGCTTTGGACAGCGCAGCCAGACAAAAGAAGCGCCCAAAGAGGTTGAATATCGCAAGGCTAAAGTTCAGTTATTAGAAGCAAAGGCTAAAGCGTTAAGTGATATTGAATCAGGCAAAGGAGCAACTATGCCGCTTTCTGGCGAGGCCAAGGCGCAAGCGCTAGCAGGTGTGGAAGCTCAATTTAGCAATCAACTTAAGCAACTAGAAAGTATTTATGGTTCGCCAGAGTCAGCAAGTGAGACTAATAAAGGCGAGCAGACTAAATACATAAGTAAAGTTGATGGTGTCGATGCTAAAGGTGTTATCACTAAATTTATGGAAGCAAATAAAAACCTATCAGAACAGCAGGCAACACAAATAGCCATCCAGCAAGGGTACTTATCAAATGACCAATAAAATAGTTGATCCGTTTACAAATAAAGAAATCGAATTTATTGATCCGTTTGCAGATAATAAAACAGAATCAGGAATGGCTGCTGCATTTGGCGCTGGTGTCGATAAGGTTCAAGAGCTTGGCTATCGTGCTGTAAAAGGTTTTACTGATGTTGGCGAAACAGGTAGCGAGCAGGAAGGGGGCTCTATTGCGCAGTCGGTAGCTAACACTGTAGGTCAAGGAGGGGCGCTATCTAAATGGGCTCAAGAAGGGATTGATCGCAATGTTAAAGAGCAGGAAGCATATAAGCCCACGGTTGGATCATATAAAGATATTAGCGGACTTAGTGATTTAGGTAGTTATACAGGCGAGTTAGTTGCGGGCTCTATTCCTTACATGGCGGGCGCGGCAACAGGTGTAGGCGCATTTGGTATGGCTGGCGGGTTATCTAATGAAGCATACGAAAAGCAACCAGAAGGCGAAAAGGACGAAGTAAAAGCGGTTGCGTCCGGTGCAGGTCAAATGCTACTTGAGCGGTTAGGTATCAAGGTAAGTATGGGCCAACTAGGTAAAGACATTTTAAAAGATGGTGTATTTGAAACTGCCAAACGCATGGGCAAAGGCGAGCTTATTGATGCTGTGCGTGATCCGAGTTTTGCTAAGCGAATATTTAAAGGTGCTGTGGGGGAAGGTTTAACCGAATCAGGCCAAGAAGCACTTGCCCAATGGGGGGCTGGAAAAAGCTTAGATGAAATAAATGGTTTAGATGAAGCTTTTGTTGGCGGCTTTGTTGTAGGTGGCGCAATGCGCGCTGGCTCTGAATCAGCCCAAAAAGTTATGGGTTATCAGCAGAAAACAGCCGAAGCGGTTAAAGATGGCGTTGATCAGCTTGTAGAGGCGGGAACATCACCAGAGGAAGCTATTGAAACAGTTAAAAAACAGCAATATGACTCGGCTATAAAACAGGGGCTGAGCGATGTAGAAGCTTCGGCAATAGTTGCCCGGACAATGAAAGAAAAGTTCGGTATTGATGATCCTTTGTTTGCTGCGGCAGCAGAGCCAGATCAGCAAGAACAGGTTATACCTGATGATAATTCAACGCCTAAGTTTGAAGATAACACAACTAGCAAAGTTGATTATGATGCGCCGACAGCTGCACGCCAAGCAGGCTTTGATCAAACAGCTAAAGCCGCTGGGCAATATGGCGATATGCTTACAAGCCCTGCACAGCAATCATTAAAGGCACTTGATGAAGGCAATAACGCGCCTACTGTAGACGAACGAGTAAAAGCGGCAGCGTTTGACAAGTCGCCAACGCCAGAAGATCGATTTAGCCCTATTAAGTACCAGCATGAAGGTGAGTTATTAAGTCCAGAAGCACAAAGAGCGCAAGGCATAGGCAACCCACCTATAGACGGGCAGATAGTGCCAGAGCAAGGCAAGCTGCCAACGACAGAGCAAACTAAAAACCGCGAAATGCGTGAGCAGGCACAAGCTGATCTTGAGTCGCAGCCTAAAAGTATTGAGAAAAAGAATATTATCTTTGGCGAAGATGGCCGTCCACAGCAGCGCGCAGCAGAGCGAGTTAAGCAAGCTGGTAAAGACTCGCAAAATTTATTGCCTCAAAAAGATATTGTTTTTGCAGGTAATGAAAGCGGTGTAAACGTTGCTAAAAGTGGTGAACCGTTTAAAACCAAGCGTGATGCCTTATTAAGCAAAGAAGCACGCGCAGCACGCAGAGCAGGTAAAAAAACTAAGGCAGTTAGTTTTGATAATGGCTTTGGCTGGACCGTCAAAAGCGATGCAAGTACCGCACCTAATACAGCTCCGGATATAAGTGCGGACAAACAGCAAGCAGATGCTACCCTCACAGATGAGGGCACCATACCGCAAAGCAATGAAACTATTGATGAAACAAACACACAACCAACCGCTAACTTAGCGGGCGATCCCATCGATGGTGAATGGACTGCGTTTAGCCAGCAAAGCGAAACTAAAAATATACCGCGCTCAGAAATGCCGCAAATCAAAGCTGAAAACCGTGGTGCCATGGTTAACTTTATGAACGCGCGTGACATAAGCCATGAACAAGGCGAAGTGCCTGCAAGCTCATTAAAGCCAACGCAGCAAGAATTTTCACCCGCCAAGGTCAAAAAAGCGATGGAGTTTGAGGGCGGTAACCGCTCTATATTAGTATCGAATGATAACTATGTTTTAGACGGTCATCACCAATGGTTAGCCGCCCGTGAAAAAGGCGAACCAGTAAAAGTGATCCGCTTAAATGCGCCAATTGAACAACTAGTGCCATTAGCCAAAGAAATGCCCAGTACTGAAACGCAGGACGATGCTGGCAAACTAACTACCACTGGTAATGAAGAAACTGCCACCACTGGTAAACTAAATGGTGATAATGGTAAACAATCTGAACAAAAAGCCGTTGAAACTGCCGAAACTGGTAAATTAATTGAACAAGAGCCGGCAACCACTGAACAAACAAACGAACTCCCTCCAATACTAAAAACAACTAAACGCAAATGGCTACAGAGCCAAGTGAAAGAGCAAGGGCTAAAAAAAGGCTCACCTGGTTTTGATGTTGCCATGGCTAAAATAGAAGAAAGTTATGAACCGGCTATTGATAAAGCGCTTGCTGAATCATCGTTTGAAATTTATCAACAGTTTAATAGTGATACGCCAGAAAGCATTAACCGCCAAGCATATAACGAACTGCGCAAAGAATTTGGCTATGATAAAGCACCACCGCCAGATGCGATTAAGCCAAATGAAGATGCAGAGCCGCCAAAGAGCGGTTTTTCTTTGCCTGAAACACTGAATGCGGATGGCATGACCGCCGATGAAATAGAGGCAGTTATCAATAAAACAAAAAACGAATTGGCCAACACAAAAACAGAAGATTGGGGCAATCTGAGAGGGCAAGGTAAGCGTACTGGCGGCATGGTTATGGGCGGTATGCGTGATTCATCATTGCAAGGCGAAAAGTCATACTTGAACCCAATAGGTAAGCTTGATGACGTTAATAAAGCTGACTATGACGATGCTATCGCAACATTTAATGATAATAGCATTGCAAAATCAGCGTATGGCAAAGCGAGAAGCGCGGGCTTTGATCATGATACATCACTACGGTATGGGTTAAGTAAAGTCGCAGATATAGGAATGACATTTTCTGAACTGTTAAAAGTTGCAAAGCAGAAAGATAAAGTGAGCGAGAAGCCTGCCAATAATAAATCAAGCAACGATCAAGAAGCAGTAAAGCAAGAGAATATTGATGACTTTGGAGAGAAGCTAGGCGGCGCACGCAAAGATGTATGGGGCGGGTTTAGTGAAGCTATACAAGATCAGCAAAATACGGCTGAGCTGCCACTTAGTAAATCATGGCCTGAACCTAACTATAGAGAACTCGCTAATAATGGTGTGAGCGGTGAAGCAATAGCGCTAATTGCAGCAATGCGCAGCGAAGTGCCTTCAAAACCAAGGCTTTCGTATAAAGTATCTCGATGGTCAGAAAAGGTAAATACTTTAAAATCTTTTGCTGCTGATCTAATGAATGGTGAGCGTGAGATAACAAGTGTAATGCAAAGAATGCGCAATCATAGCTCGAAGCTAGCGGCTATTGTTGATGCTGTCCCACCTATTGCAAAGGCAGATCTTGATACATTAAAAAGCGTTGCAGACTACCGTATTTCTTCTGGTAGTTTTTCTGTATTTGGTGGTAAAAAATACTCGCCTAATAAAGTTTTTTATTTTATAGAGCGAAATGGCCGACCAGTTTATGACGGGGCAAGTGAAACGCTAAGTGATGTGCAAGCATTATTAGCCAAGGTTATCAAAGCAAATCAAGCTGATGCTTCCAATGCTACAGGCGGGAAGAAAAGCAAAATTAGTGTTTATCG
Organism: Pseudoalteromonas sp. 1181_04; assembly: GCF_052850545.1. Lineage (NCBI taxonomy): Bacteria > Pseudomonadati > Pseudomonadota > Gammaproteobacteria > Alteromonadales > Pseudoalteromonadaceae > Pseudoalteromonas > Pseudoalteromonas sp. 1181_04. The sequence continues at coordinate 36,850 of NZ_VXCS01000021.1, read as the reverse complement.
TGACCGATACACGAAAGATATTTATCTAGGCTGGAACGGCGCGAGTGGCGTTTTAAAAATAAAATCATTTGACGATTTAGGTGCCGCAAGAGATTACCTTAAAAATAACCGTGAAGAAGTCGAGCAAACACTACAAAAGATAAAAGAAACGCCAAACATGCGCAAGCCAATTAATGCTGAACGCATAGGCCCTGATCGTTATGCTGAGAATGTAACACCTGAAACATTTGGTGATGCGTTTGGCTTTAGAGGTGTGGAGTTTGGTAATTGGGTGGAGCAAGCTAAGCGTCAAAAAGATTTAAATCAAGCTTACGATGGCTTAATGGATTTAGCCGAAGCATTAGACTTGCCGCCAAAAGCATTAAGCTTAAATGGTCAGCTAGGGCTCGCGTTTGGCGCGCGTGGCAAGGGGGGTAAAAACCCTGCCGCTGCTCACTACGAACCAAATAGCGTTGTAATTAACCTTACTAAAAAGGCAGGTTCAGGATCACTTGCGCATGAGTGGTGGCACGCCCTAGATAACTATTTTGGCAAGCAAAAATCAAGAGGCGAGTTTATAACTGATATGCCTTATTCAATGCCTAGCGATGAAATCCGTCCGGAAATGGCAAGCGCATTCAAACATGTAAGAAATGCCATTGTACAAAGCGGTCTACCTGAACGGTCAAAGCAATTAGATGCCAGGCGTTCTAAAGCATATTGGGCAACACCAATAGAAATGACTGCGCGATCATTTGAAACTTACATTATTGATAAGCTAAACCAGCAAGGTATATCAAACGACTACCTTGCAAATGTGGTAGGCGATGAAGCATGGACAGCAGCAGAGTCATTAGGGTTTGAATCAGATAACACCTACCCATACCCTAACAAAGCTGAGCAAGAAAAAATAAACCCTGCTTATCAAACACTCTTTGACACTATTGAAAGTGAAAATACAAATGAAGGTATACGCTTATTCTCAAAATCTAAAAAAACAGCTAATAGTAAATCAATAAGCACTGAACAAGCGCAAAGTATTGCTGATCAGTTTGTCAAAAGCTTAAAGGGCGCTAACGGGATCACTGTAAGTATTCTTGATGATACCGCCACGGCTGAAAAATTATGGCGTATGAGCCTAGACGGCGCAACGGTTAAAGGTGCTTATAGCGAAAAAACGAAAACGGTTTTCGTAATTGCTGAAAACATTAATGACGTTACAGATTTAAAGCAAACATTAGCGCATGAAACAATCGCGCACGGCGGGCTTGATACGGTTATTGGCGCTGATGCTAAGCAAGAGTTCATTGATCGCATTAAGAAAACCAAAGGCCGCAAAGCTTTTGATAAATACTGGAAGGATGCCAATAACGACTATTGGGATGGAAGTTTAGACGTTAAAGCTGAAGAAATTTTCGCGCGCTTTGTAGAAAGCGAACCAAGCAAAGGCGAGCTAAAATACTGGTGGAATGCGCTTAAGCGCTTTATTCGCGCCCAGCTTGATAAAGTGGGGCTAGCATATAGTGAGGATACTGAATTGACCGCTATGCGAGAAATGCTTGAAAGTATCGTAAAAGGATTTAAAGCGCAACAGACTAATAGTGAAAGTGCAAACAGTGAGTTTGCTTATAGCCAGTCAGAAAAGAAATTAAGCAAGACTGCAGATGCAGACACACGTACAGCCAAAGAAAAGCTTGGGCTTGTGGATCAAGCAAGAAAAACGCTTGCAGAAAAAGCTAAAGAGCGAACCAAAGAGGTTGTTGATATATTAAAAAGTTCCCCCTTTTGGGATCGCTTAAATGAGGGCATATTTGATGGCCTTGCAGGTATTAAAAACGCAGAGCAAAGTGTCGGTATTAATGATGTCAATAAGATGGGCTATGTTAGTGCGCGTTTAGCTGCGGGCGTATCTGATGTATTACATGGTGTATTTAATTACGGTGCACCTATGTGGAAAGACGGCATAATCCAGCGTAAAGAAGATACCAAAGGCTTGCTTGAGGTGTTTGGCATGGTTGGCGATGATCTTAATGATTGGCTTGCATGGATGGGCGCGCATCGCGCAGAAAAGCTAAAAGCACAAGGCCGTGAAAACAACCTTACAACCGCAGACATTAACGAGCTTAAAGCGCTGGCCAATGGCAAAGAAAAACTGTTTGAGCAAACACGCCAAGAGTACAACAAAGTTAATTCAGCCATTCTCGATGTGGCACAGGGATCGGGGCTGATAAGTAAAGCGCAGCGTTCAGGGTTTGATGAAGAGTACTACGTGCCATTTTTCCGCGATATGGGTGAAACAGATCCTGAAATGGATGCAATTAAACGCTCTATTATTGAGCCCCATACTCGCAAGGGGATAGCTGGGCAATCAGCGCAAGTTAAAGAACTCAAAGGGGGAGTACAATCAACCAAAGATTTGCTTCAAAACATAATTACTCGTCAAAGCACATTAATTGAAGCATCGTTAAAAAACAAAGCAATGCAAGAGGTAGTTAGCAACCTTAATGGTACGGATTATATGACGCATGAAAAGAGTGACGAAGCTAAAAGCCTCACTCAAGAACAGCTTAATAAAATCAGCAAAGTCCGAGTAATGATTGACGGTGAGCCGCAAGCTTATCTTGTAAGTGATCCTGCGCTAATGCGTTCTCTTATACAAATAAACAGCACAGGCAGTCAAAATATCGTTAATAAAATTGGGCGCAGTGCTAAGCGTTTTTTAACTGCAGGCATAACTTTATCGCCAGATTTTATTGCTAAAAACTTCATACGTGACGCAGCGCATGCATGGATGATCAACAAAGATGGCTTTAAGTTTGGCACCGACAGCTACAAAGGCTTGAAAAAAGCGTTTAAAGAAGATGAAGCATACCGCGATTTAATATTCAGCGGTGCAGCATTCCAAGGGGGTTACATTCATGGGGCTGATCCAGAAGCAGCAGCACAACAAACACGCCGAGCATTACGAGCGAAAGGTTTAACAAAAAACGAAGTTGATGGTTATATGGGTAGCCTGATTACCAATGGCAAGCAGCTTCTTGAAACGTACAGAAATATCAGTGATAAAGTTGAAAACGCCAACCGGCTAAGTACGTATGAAGCATCATTAGCGAATAACAAAAGTAAGCGTGAAGCGGCATTTAATGCAAAAGATTTAATGGATTACAGCCTAAAAGGCAACTTTACAACTATAAACTTTTTAATCGATATGCTCCCATTTTTCAATGCCAGGCTTCAAGGTATGAGCAAGTTAATTAGGGCTTCGAAAGCGGGTGATAATGACAGGGTGTTAAAGGTATTAAGTGCAAATCTAGCTGCTAAAGGCGCTAAAGTAGCAGGGCTTAGTTTGGCGCTGGCTATGTATAACGATGATGACGAACGTTACCAAGAATTGCCAGATTGGGATAAGGATGCAAATTGGCATGTATTTGCAGGTGATGAGCATTGGCGGATCCCTAAACCATTTGAGTTAGGCATTGTGTTTGGCACTCTGCCTGAGCGCCTTTTCAATTACGGTGCAGGCAACCAAACGGGCAAAGACCTGCAAAAATCAATTATGCACGCAGCACTAACAACGATGGCATTAAACCCTACACCACAGTTTATGTTGCCGTTGGTAGAGACAGCATTGAATCGCTCATTCTTTAGGGATGCGCCGATAGAAGGAATGGCCGATCAAAATAAGCAAGCTGAAGATAGATACAGTGCACACACCAGCGATATAGCAATCGCAATCGGTAAGCAGCTTGGTTGGTCGCCTAAAAAAATTGAGCATGTAATTAAAGGATATACCGGCACCATTGGCAGCTACGTGCTAGGCGCAAGCGATATGCTTGCTAGGCAAGTAATGGGCAAAGAGACAGCCGACACTCCACTAAATAGATATCCGGTCATCAAAGCATTCTATCAAGGCGATAGACCAAAGGGCAGTACTAAGTTTGCAGATGAGTTTTATGATGCCCTCGACACAGCAAATCAAGCCTATGGAAGTTATAAGCGCGCAATTGAGCTGGGTGATAATGCTCGCATACAAGAGATTGTGGAAAAAGAAGGGCAAAAACTACAAAGTAAATCCGGACTAGCTAAAATACAGCGGGTAATCTCTAAAATTGGCAAAGCGCAAAAAGCAGTTAATGACAGCCAAAGATTAACCGGGGCCCAAAAACGTGAACAGCTTGATGAACTACAGCGCCAGAAAAACGCAGTGTATCACCAAGCCTATGTAGCGTTTAATTTAAGAGAGTGGTAAAAGTAAAAAGCCCGCTTAATTGCGGGCTTTTTATTAAGTTAATTATTTGAAGCTACATGATTTTTATACATAGCCTGAAAATTTATTGTTGGAAGCACAACACTTTCAAAGCCAGATAGCGTTAAAAGTGTAGCAATGTAAGCTCTTAAAAATGGGTAAGCAATAGCTGGAGAATTAACCATTGCAAAAGGTGAAGATTGAAACTCTTCAGATATGATTTCATCAGTATAAAACATTGATTCATACTGAAGATCTACAGTCGAACCACAAGGAGTTTCAACTACTAGCTTAAAGCATATAAAATAATTGTTTTCTAAATCTGGTTTAAAACCAAAGTTAGTAGAAAAGTGAACAATCTCACCATCAGTATCCTTAGTTTCAGCAGCCCTAGATATATTGAGGCTTTGAACACGACTATCGCAAAGTTGAATATTCATTTAAGCAGCCTCTGAATAATCATAGTCAGCGCTTTGATGAAAACTGCATGCTTCACCATATACCAAACTACTTCTGTGTATTCGTTTCATTTTTTCACTAAACACCATGTCTAAATCTATTTCTAGCAATCTGTAGTGATGCACTTCTAATAGAGGTAGACTTTTATGGTTGCCATTATCTATGAAACTTTTAGCCAATGGACCAATACCATTTCTGATGCTTAAGTACTCTTTTTCGAATTCTTCAGGAGTTATTCCATCTAACATTGCCTCTGCAGCTGCAAGACTTTTTTCTAATATATCCATAAAACCTCCTAAGCGCACCATTGTTTTGGATGCAAAATTTCTTTCTCTTTAATAAGTTTTTCGTAACCAGCAAATATGCAAATCTGATGTTTTCCGTTAAGGGCAATCACATCTTTGGAATTGCCGCAATTAATGAACTTTCTCTGCATAGCTTTAGAGTCATCACAGCAAGAAATGCCGAAGAAAGGAAATAGATCTGGAACATCTTTAGCTTTCATACGGTAATATGCAATCACTTCGGAAATTGTCGGCTCGTAACGGTCTCCGAGACTGATAGTCATCTTGTTAAGATATTTACTTATTAACCTTTGTAGATGTTTTATATGTAGTGGACTACTAATGAGATCAAGATAAGAATAATCTTTAGCAACAACAGCATCTAAATCCAACTTAGCAGTTAATATAGCATAGTCACCCTTAACAGAGTTTGAACCCCACCAATGTGCCAAATCGACATCCTCTATCCAAAAATAATATCCTTGTGTCAGCCACTGGCGTTCGTTGTTTTCACTCAGGAAAGGGGCTGATTTTATAATAACTTCACTGCCACCCTCTGATTTACAAGCGTGAAAAATTGGTTTATCCATAACCTAATGACCTTTATAAAGCTTCTATTTATTATTGTGTTTGCTCATATATTGTATAGCTAGTTCAACAAAACAACAATGTTTTGTGCTAAATACAATAATTTAGCATTTAGTGATAAACTTTAGTCTAGTTAATATGGGGGTATTCTAAGCAGTATTAAAGGAGCAATCTTGACATTTAAATTATATTTTAAACTTGGTGGCAATTAAAAAGCCCGCATCCGTGCGGGCTTTCACATGAAGTTTTCACTTCAACTATTAACAGTATTAAAGATAGAACATAAAGACAAATTAGCCAAATACGTTTGCTAATATAGTAAATGCACCACAGCCAAGTCCGAGCAATATCAAATAACCTTCCTGTTCCTCTCTCCAAGCTGGAGTTCCCATATCAAAGCAAAGTAAACCGAGAACAACAACCGGACCACCAAGTAGCCAAGTAACATTACTTCCTAGTGCGCAACCAGATATGATCAGTGCCAACATTAATATGATGTGCATTTATAGTTTACCTTTCTTAACATTGCACAATTAAGCTATATTAGGTTGATCGTTAAGTCTACGTGAAATTTATCGCCATTTACTCTTGAATTGTTGTTCAAGCAGCACAATATTCTTACCCATGCTGGTTAAGCAAAATTTGATGTAAAATTCTATTGCGTACCAAAGTGTGTACCAAAAGATAAAAGGGTAAAACAATGACAGAACAAAATAACATTACAAAACATGAGTTTGGCTCTGATACGGGTCGCCTACTAAACTTAATGATTCACTCACTTTATTCTAATAAAGAAATTTTCTTACGTGAGCTTGTGTCAAATGCCTCAGACGCGGCTGATAAATTACGCTTTTTAGCACTTTCAAATGGTGAACTATACCAAGGTGACGCAGACTTACGTGTACGTATCAGTGCCGATAAAGAAAAAAATACTGTCACTATTTCAGATAACGGTATTGGTATGACCCGTGATGAAGTGATCAGCTCGTTAGGTACGATTGCTAAATCGGGCACCGCTGAGTTCTTCAAAAACTTAACTGGCGACCAAAGTAAAGATTCACAACTAATTGGTCAATTCGGTGTTGGTTTTTACTCTGCATTTATCGTTGCAGACTTAGTAACTGTTCGTACTCGCAAAGCTGGTGAAGAAAAAGGCGTTGAGTGGCAATCACAAGGTGAGGGCGAATACACCCTAGAAGAAATTGAAAAAGCAGGCCGTGGTACTGAAATTACTTTACATCTTCGTGAAGATGAAAAAGAGTTTGCTGATGAATGGCGCCTACGTAGTATTGTAACTAAGTACTCGGATCATATTTCAACACCAGTACAAATGTACAAAGCCGAAGTGCCTGAGTCAGAAGGTGAAGATGGCGAGAAAATTCCAGCCGTACCTGGTGAGTGGGAAAGTATTAACCGCGCCACAGCAATGTGGACGCGTGATAAATCAGAGCTATCTGATGAAGAATATAAAGAATTTTATAAGCATGTAAGCCATGATTGGGAAGATCCACTGAGCTGGGCTCACAACAAAGTTGAAGGTAAAACTGAATACACAAGCTTACTGTATATTCCTAAAAAAGCACCATTTGATTTATGGAATCGTGACCGTCAAAGTGGCTTAAAGCTGTATGTACAACGTGTATTTGTAATGGATGATGCTGAGCAATTTATGCCTAGCTACTTACGTTTTGTGAAAGGTTTACTTGATTCAAACGATTTACCACTAAACGTATCTCGTGAAATCTTACAAGATAACAAAGTTACGCAAGCAATCCGTAAGGGCTGTACGTCACGTACTTTAAAATTGCTTGAGCGTATGGCGAAAAATAAAGCCGACGATTACCAAGTATTTTGGAATGAATTTGGTCAAGTGATCAAAGAAGGTCCAGCAGAAGATACAGCGAATAAAGAAGCGATTGCTAAGTTACTGCGTTTCTCATCAACACATACTGATGAAGAAGCACAAAACGTTTCATTAGAGCAATACGTTGAGCGTATGAATGAAGGCCAAGACGCGATTTACTACGTTGTTGCGGATTCATTCACTGCGGCGAAAAGCTCTCCACACCTAGAGATCTTCCGTAAGAAAGGTATCGAAGTACTGTTGATGAGTGACCGTGTTGATGAGTGGATGATGAGCCACTTAACCGAGTTTGCTGAAAAACCATTTAAGTCAATTACCCGTGGTGACCTAGACTTAGGTAGCTTAGATGATGAAGAGACCAAAAAAGCGCAAGAAGAGTCTGAAAAAGAAGTTGCAGGCTTAGTTGAGCGCATCAAAACAGCACTTGGCGATAATGTTAAAGATGTACGCTTTACGCATCGTTTAACTGACTCACCAGCCTGTGTGGTCGCTGATGACAACGACATGAGCTCACAAATGCAAAAGCTAATGGAATCAGTAGGTCAAGCTGCTCCAGAAGCAAAACCAATTTTTGAGCTTAACCCTGAGCATCAACTTGTTAAGCATTTAAATGTTGAACAAGACGAAGACAAATTTGCACAGTGGTCACATGTACTGCTTGATCAAGCCTTGCTTGCAGAGCGCGGTACATTAAAAGATCCAGCAGGTTTTGTGACTCGCTTAAATAAATTAATGTTAGATTTGAGCAAGTAATTACTCAAAAACTAACATTTTAATAAAAAGGGAACTTCGGTTCCCTTTTTTTATGATCTCAACGTAGTCAATTGGTATAAGTTGCTTGAGTATCGGCGGCGCTTATGGAAGAATTCAGGCTTTATAATAAATCATACTGATATGCTTTTTGTAAGTTCAGTATCAAACGAGGACAATGATATGCGCATTATTCTTTTGGGCGCGCCGGGTGCAGGTAAAGGCACTCAAGCTCAGTTTTTGATGGATAAGTACGGTATTCCACAAATTTCTACTGGTGATATGTTACGTGCTGCAATTAAAGAAGGCACACCACTGGGTCTTGAAGCGAAAAAAGTAATGGATGCAGGTCAGTTAATTTCTGATGACATCATCATAGGTCTTGTTAAAGAGCGTATTACTAAAGATGATTGTGAAAAAGGTTTTTTACTAGACGGTTTCCCACGTACCATCCCACAAGCTGATGCAATGAAAGAAAATGGCGTAGTTGTTGATCACGTTATTGAGTTTGATGTGGCTGATGAAATTATTGTTGACCGCATGGGTGGACGTCGCGTTCATCCTGGTTCCGGCCGTGTTTATCACGTAGTTTACAATCCGCCAAAAGTGGAAGGTAAAGACGACGTAACAGGTGAAGATCTGATCATCCGTGCTGATGACACAGAAGAAACAGTACGTAAACGTTTAGGTATTTACCATGAGCAAACAATGCCATTGGTTGATTATTACCAAGCGGAAGCTAAAGGGGGCAATACGCAGTATCATCGTTTAGACGGTACCCAAGCTGTTGAAGCTGTTAATCAGCAACTTGCTGAATTATTGGGTTGATAATTCAATCAATAAAAAAACCGCCGATTGGCGGTTTTTTTATGACTGTTATTTGCAAGATTACAACGCAGTTAAAGCACTTATAACAGGGTCATATTTTGGTTCAGTTGATAAATCGGCTACCAACTGTTTATAAACAATTTTATGACTTGCATCTAATACGAACACAGCTCGGGTAAGCAGGCCCATATCTTTGATGATCAGACCATAGTTTTGACCAAAGTCACGCCATACTGAATCAGATAAGGCAGTAATTTTATCTATGTTCTCGGCTTTGCAAAAACGTTTTTGTGCAAACGGTAAATCAGCACTAATGGTGAGCATGGCTATATTTGGAAATTGCGATGCAACCTTTTCGTTAAAATGCTTGGTTTGAATGCTACAAACACCAGTATCAAGACTTGGAACAACGCTGATTAAAACGGCTTTACCTTGGTAATCGGCTAAAGTAATTGGCGTGAATGAGCCATCAACCACTTTAAAATCTGGTGCTTTATCGCCTAGTTTTACACCTTGTCCTAATAAAGTGATTGGCTTAGATTGTGCTGATACTTTTCCCGCATCAAGCGTATTTTCGGTCATATCGGCGGCAAAAGCCATTGAACAAAAGGCACTTAAAGCAAAAGTGAGTGAACGGAGCATAAGGTATTTCCTTTAGAGTTAACGCAATTAGGCTGAGTGTATTATAATCATTCATTGACACCAAGAGTTTAATGCAATTTAAAATTGTAATGCATGGTTACATTGATTAACATAAAGCAGTGGTAAATGTTTACATTTTTAATAATAAAAATAAAAGCAATCAGAGAGAGACTATGTCAACATCGGTACTAATTTGTGATGATTCTAAGCTTGCGCGCCGTCAGTTAGCTCGTTCGTTGCCCGATGATTGGGATATTAAAGTTGAGTTTGCTGAAGATGGCGTGCATTGTATTGAGCAAATTAAAGCGTTAAGCCCGGAAATCTTATTCCTCGATTTAAATATGCCGCAAATGGATGGCTACGAAGTACTGCAAGCAATTCAAGAGCAAAACTTGGATATACTAACCGTTGTTGTCTCTGGCGATATTCAGCCGAATGCGCATCAACGGGTGCTCGAACTTGGCGCGATAGACTTTATTCAAAAACCATGTGATGCCCAAAAGCTTGCCGACATTATCGAACACCATGGAATTAAAGATAAAGCAATGCGCGAGCGGCTCTCACACCGCTTAGGTGAGCAAGTTGACCCAGATGTTAGGGATATATACCAAGAGCTGACTAACGTGGCAATGGGTCAGGCTGGAGACTTATTAGCACGGCTATTAAATGTATTTGTTGAACTGCCTATTCCTAATGTCAATATTCTCGAAGTTAATGAACTTGATATGGCGCTGCGCTCAATTGATGCTAATGCAACAACCTCAGGCGTATGCCAAGGTTTTATTGGTGGTGGTGTATCCGGTGAGGCATTGTTGCTTCTAAATGATTCTAGCTTTAAAGAAATTGCGTCCTTGATGAACTATCAAGGGGAGCTCAATAAGAAAATTGAGCTGGAGTTATTAATGGATATTAGTAATATCCTGATAGGTGCAATCTTAACTGGATTATCTCGCCAATTAGACATGACCTTTAGCCAAGGACACCCAGTGGTGTTAGGGCAACATTGTGATGTGTCTGATTTAGTTAAAGCAAACAAATCACGCTGGCAACGTACTCTGGCAATAGAAATTAGCTATGGTATTGAGAACCACAATATTAACTGTGACTTGATGCTGTTATTTACCGAAGACTCACTAAAAACTTTGAAATACAAAGTTGCTTACCTATTAGAAGACTAACATTATGCCTGCTGCTGATTTTAATATGAATGAAATCCATTGGTTAATGGATATGTTTAATACCGTAGATGTTGGTTTAGTGGTATTAGATAGGGACTATAAAGTGTGTATTTGGAATGGTTTTATGGAAAACCATTCGGGTATGTTACCCAGCGCAGTAAAAGATAAAGATTTATTTGATTTATTTCCATCAATTGATGAAAAGTGGTTTCGCAGTAAATCAGAGTCTGTGTTTATTTTGAAAAATCGCTCATTTACTATTTGGGAACAGCAGCCATACATTTTCCGCTTTAAAAATTACCGTCCAATCACGGGTAAAGCAGACCATATGTTTCAAAACGCGACATTTATTCCTCTGTCAAATACGATGGGAGAAGTTGGCCATATTTGTATCATTCTTTATGATGTAACTGATATGGCGGTGAATAAAAAAGAGCTCGAAGAAGTAAATCGTAAACTTGAACAAATGAGTCAAACAGACGCACTAACAAAATTGACTAATCGAGGTCATTGGGAAGATACCCTACGCAAAGAATTTCTTAGGATCAAACGCAGTGGTGGCACAAGTACTTTATTGATGTTTGATATCGATCACTTTAAAAAAGTAAATGATGAACATGGCCATCGTTGTGGCGATGAAGCACTGCGTAACATTGCTGATTTACTGCGTAAAACATTGCGTGAAACAGACATTGCAGGTCGTTATGGCGGCGAAGAATTTGCGGTAACGCTGTTGGACACGGATCGCAAAGGTGCTGAGATATTTGCTGAGCGTTTGCGTAGTTTAATTGAAAATTCATCTTTTTACTTTGGCGAACAACAAATTAAAATGACGGTAAGTGTTGGTTTTGCCTGTTTTCAAGATGAATTTGAGCGCTATGAAAAATGGATTGAAGCGGCAGATAAAGCTCTTTACTTTTCAAAAGAAAATGGCAGAAACTGTATCACGGCGTATAAAGATTTGAGTTAATCTTGATGAGTATAAAAAGCCTTTAAGGCACAATAGTAAAAGGTTTAACTAGCCAAACTAGGTTGCTTTTAATAGGCATAAAAAATGACGCAAAATGCGTCATTTTTTATATTATCACTAGCAATTATCTAACATTCAGGAGGTAAAATAAGCAAGTCTGTTTTTAGTAACCGCATAACTTTTTCAGCGGTATTGCCAATTAACTTACCTTTTATACCTATGTTGCCTACTGAGCCCATGATCACAAGACCTGCATTAAGCTTAGCTGCAATACTTGGGATCACTTGCTCGGCTAAGCCCGCTTTTATGTGAAGGTTATTTTTAAGGTCGTGCTCAAGAATTAAATTACGTTGAATGACAGGTAGTTTCTCAAAAGCATTCAGTACTTGTTCGTCTGAAAATACAATGCCTAAGTCTCTTAAAATTGGGGAAACATGAACGGTATAACAAGTATAAAACTGACAGTCATAATGCTTGGAATAAGCTAAACCAGTTTCAATCATATCTTTGTTTAGTTTGTATTTAGTGGCTTTTTCGCTACCTAAATCAAGTGCAGCTAACACATTGGTGTTATTGCGCCAGGTATTATCCGCAGCTAAATAAAGTGGTAGTGGGGTAAAGCGGATCAACTGCCAGTCAAGTTCACTAAATTGACAATGTTCGTCAATATGGCGCGTTTTTATCACCATCTCATAGTTTTCAAAGTCACTCTCATTGGCTAACCATTGCTCGGGCGCTTCATGCCAAATAATATTTAATGAATAATCTGATTCTGACAATTCGCTTTCAAGTAGTGGTACTAATTCTTTTTTGAGAGTAGCCAACCTTGTTTCTTGAATTACTTGCAATTGTTCAGCTGGCGGCGAGAACAAAATATTACCAGCACTTTCATAGGCAAAGGCGACAATATCAATATGTTTTTGCTTACCAATTGCTTTGTGTTTCGCGTGCAAAATAGCAGTACGTGCAAATTCTACTGAATCAATTAGTACGAGAAGCTTTTTATCCATTCTATTCACTCTGTTGTATGGCGTGAATCATCTGATGGACATTGCCCGAGTATATTCAATTCGCCAGAGGTTGACTCTTGTTCCAGTTTTACCTTAAAGCCCCATAGTCTGTAAAGGTGTTTTAATACCTCATGGTGAGACTTTGCCAGTGGAATATCCTGATGTGGCACGTAGCGCAAGGTTAAAGAGCGATCACCTCTAATATCAACATCATAGATCTGAATATTGGGTTCGTGATTACTGAGGTTATATTGTGCTGAGAGCGCAGTCCGTACCGCGTGATAGCCGCTTTCATCGTGGATCGCACCAACTTGTAGATTCGGATCTTTTTCGTGATCGATAATAGTGAATAATTTAAAGTCACGGATAAGTTTGGGTGATAAAAATTGACTAATAAAACTTTCGTCTTTAAAGTTTTCCATTGCAAAGTGCAGCGTATCTAACCAGTTGCTCCCGGCATATTCTGGAAACCACTGTTTATCTTCTTCGGTAGGGTTTTCACAAATACGGCGGATATCCACCATCATATTAAAACCCAGCGCATAAGGGTTAATACCCGAATAATAATTACTATTGTAAGGGGGCTGATACACAACATTAGTATGACTTTGTAAAAACTCTAACATGAATGAGTCAGTGAGTTTCCCTTCATCATATAAGTGATTCAAAATAGTATAATGCCAAAACGTTGCCCAGCCTTCATTCATTACTTGGGTTTGCTTTTGAGGATAAAAATATTGTGAGATTTTACGCACAATACGAATTATTTCTCGTTGCCAAGATTCCAGTAATGGCGCGTTTTTTTCTATAAAATACAAAATATTTTCTTGTGGCTCTGAAGGAAAATGACGCTCGTGTTTTTTAGTTTCCTGTTGATGTGAAGGTATTGTGCGCCAAAGTTCGTTCACTTGTGATTGTAAGTAATCTTCGCGCTCTTGTTGGCGTTTTTGTTCTTCAAATAAAGATATTTGCTGTGGGCGTTTATAACGATCGACACCGTAATTCATAAGTGCATGGCATGAATCAAGTAGGTTTTCGACTTCATCAATGCCATGTTTTTCTTCGCAACGAGCAATATAATTTTTTGCAAATAATAGGTAGTCAATAATAGAGCTGGCATCAGTCCATGTTTTAAATAAATAATTACCTTTAAAAAACGAGTTGTGCCCGTAGCAAGCGTGCGCCATCACTAAAGCCTGCATTGGAAGGGTATTTTCTTCCATTAAATAAGCAATACAAGGATTCGAGTTTATGACAATTTCATAAGCCAATCCCATTTGTCCGCGTTTGTAATTTTGCTCAGTTTGAATAAATTTTTTACCATAAGACCAGTGACTATAGCCAATAGGCATACCAACACTGGAATAGGCATCCATCATTTGTTCTGCGGTGATCACTTCAATCTGATTAGGATAAGTATCGAGGCGATAATGTTCAGCAACCCGCGCTATTTCGTCTTGGTATTGTTGTAGTAATTCAAATGTCCAATCTGGCCCATCGCTCATTCGTTTATTGGTCATATAAATACCTCGCTGTACAGCCTAGGCTGCCCCTTGGTGTTGACGGCTCTTCTTGAATAACTCACGGAAAATAGGGTAAATATCTTCAACATTGCGTATATGTTGAATAGCAAAGTTATTATGAGTTTGACAAATATTTTGATACTCACGCCATAGGCTCTGATGGGCGCGGGTAGTGATCTCAATATAAGCGTAATAGCGAATGGTACTGAGCAACTTGTTGCGTAAGATCTCTGAGCATTGGGGAGAGTCATCAGCCCAATTGTCGCCATCTGAGGCTTGTGCTGCATACACATTCCACTCGCCAGCGTTATAACGCTCGGTAATTATCTCATTCATTAACTTCAGTGCGCTGGAGACAATTGTGCCGCCAGTTTCTTGGGAATAGAAAAACTCCTGTTCGTCGACCTCTTTGGCTTGGGTATGATGGCGAATATACACCACTTCAATGTCTTTATAACTGCGGGTCAAAAATTGATAAAGCAAAATATAAAAACGTTTTGCCATATCTTTGGTTGCTTGATCCATCGAGCCCGACACATCCATAATACAAAACATCACCGCTTTACTAGTTGGATGAGGCTGTTTTTCATAGTTACGAAAACGCAAATCGTAATTATCAATAAAGGGCACTGCACTGATGCGTTTTTGTAATGCGGCGATTTCTTGCTCCATTAATGCAATAGCAGCTATATCTGGTTCAGGCTCAGCCATTAATAGGCAAAGCTGTGCTTCAAGCTCTGCTAATTGACGCTTTTTACCCGCGCTCATCGCAACACGCCTTGCAAGTGAGCCCTGAAGTGAACGCACAATATCAATATTACTCGGCATACCATCACTACAAAAACCAGCACGATGAGTTTTCATTTGCACGAGTTTGTCTAACTGGTTTTGCTGTAAATTTGGCAGCTCTAAGTCTTCAAACAGTAAGTCTAGATACTCATCTTTAGAAATCGAGAAGACAAAGTCATCTTCGCCTTCACCAGAGTCACTCGCTTCACCTTCGCCGGCTCCACCACCTTGGCCACCTTGCGGGCGTTTAATTTTATCACCGGTTGAGAACTGATCGTTACCAGGATGAATTTGTTCTCTATCGCCCCCTTTACCTTGATGAAAAGTAGGTTCACCGATATCCCGTTGCGGGATTGAAATACTCTCACCGCTACTGGAATCAGTGACACTGCGTTTATTTATTGCATCTGACACCGCTTCTTTGATCTGTTTTTTATAGCGCCTGATAAAGCGTTGACGATTTAACGTGCTCTTATTCTTACCGTTCAGGCGACGGTCTATAAAATGCGCCATAAAGACCCCCTAAAAATACACAGCTGCGTGTTATTGCGATTTACGCACGCGTAAATACCACTCTGATAACAAACGAACTTGCTTTTGGGTATATCCTTTTTCCACCATACGATTGACAAAATCTTCATGTTTTTTCTGATCTTCTGCGGATGTTTTCGCATTGAAAGAAATAACGGGTAATAGTTCTTCAGTATTGGAGAACATTTTTTTCTCAATCACAGTGCGCAGTTTTTCATAGCTGGTCCACAATGGATTTTTACCGTTGTTGTGCGCCCGTGCACGCAATACAAAATTAACGATTTCGTTACGGAAATCTTTTGGATTTGAAATGCCGGCTGGTTTTTCAATTTTTTCAAGTTCGGCATTTAATGCTTCGCGGTTGAATAGCTGGCCGGTATCAGGGTCGCGATACTCTTGGTCTTGGATCCAAAAATCAGCATAAGTGACATAGCGGTCAAAAATGTTTTGCCCGTACTCAGAGTAGGACTCTAAATAAGCTGTTTGCAGTTCTTTACCAATAAACTCAACATACTGCGGGATTAAATAGCCTTTCAAGTGGCTTAAGTAGCGTTCTTCAACGTCGGCAGAGAATTGCTCTCGTTCAATTTGTTGCTCTAATACATAAAATAAATGCACTGGGTTTGCCGCTACCTCAAGTGTGTCAAAGTTAAACACGCGCGATAAAATTTTAAATGCAAACCGAGTTGATAGTCCGGTCATGCCTTCATCAACACCGGCATAATCTCGATACTCTTGATACGATTTAGCTTTA
The DNA here is from genome assembly GCF_052850545.1 of Pseudoalteromonas sp. 1181_04. Lineage (NCBI taxonomy): Bacteria > Pseudomonadati > Pseudomonadota > Gammaproteobacteria > Alteromonadales > Pseudoalteromonadaceae > Pseudoalteromonas > Pseudoalteromonas sp. 1181_04. The sequence continues at coordinate 20,455 of NZ_VXCS01000021.1, read as the reverse complement.
GGATCGGTGTCTTTCAAGCTTTCGCCGTCATATACCCGCATTTTTGAGTAGATACTAGAGTTTTCTGGATCTTTTAACCGTGATAGCGTGGTAAATTTTGCCAATGTTTCCAGTGTGCCTGGCGCGCAAGGAGCATTATATAATTCACTATGTTCCAATAGCTTGTCGTAGATTTTTACCTCTTCAGATGCACGTAAACAATACGGCACTTTGACGATGTAAACACGGTCTAAAAAGGCTTCATTGTTCTTGTTGTTTTTAAAGGTCTGCCATTCTGATTCGTTTGAATGAGCCAAAATCATGCCATTAAAGGGCAGTGCACTAATACCTTCGGTGCCATTATAATTTCCCTCTTGCGTGGCTGTTAAAAGCGGATGCAATACTTTGATTGGCGCTTTAAACATCTCAACAAATTCCATTAACCCTTGATTTGCAAGACATAATGAACCGGAATAAGCATAAGCATCAGCATCGTTTTGAGCAAAATGTTCTAGTTTGCGAATATCAACTTTACCGACTAAAGCGGAAATATCTTGGTTGTTTTCATCCCCAGGTTCAGTTTTTGCAATAGCAATTTGATTTAAAATAGAGGGGTAGCGTTTTACCACTTTAAACTGGCTAATATCACCATTAAATTCAGATAAGCGCTTAGTGGCCCAGGGTGACATAATGGTTTTTAAGTAACGGGGCTTTATTCCGTATTCTTTTGCCATCAGCTCAGCATCTTCATTAGGATCAAAAAGCGCCAACGGGTGGTCATTGACCGGTGAGCCTTTAATTGAGTAAATAGGCACTTGTTGCATTAAATATTTTAGCTTTTCGGCAATCGATGATTTACCACCGCCAACAGGTCCAAGTAGATAAAGCACTTGTTTACATTCTTCAAGGCCTTGCGCGGCATGTTTTAGGTAAGAAACGATTTGTTCAATCGCATCCTCCATACCGTAAAAATCATTAAAGGCAGGGTAACGTGCTACTACTCTGTTTGAAAATAATCGACTTAACCGTGCATCCTTTGAAGTATCGATCATTTTTGGCTCACCAATGGCCGCTAATAATCGCTCTGGTGCGCTGGCATAAGCCGATTTATCAGTTTTACAAATCTCTAAGAACTCAGCGATACTATACTCTTCTTCTTGTGCCGCTTCGTATCGTGCTTGGTAATGCTCAAAAATACTCATGGAAACCTCCGAAAAACCTGCTTAAACTAGGTGCTTACAAATTAAAAAAGAAGCAAAGGTTATTTAAAGCTTAGTCACGAATTTGATTTTTTGTGCAATAAAATTAAAAATTTATGTTAGAAAACAAAAAAGACGCCGGAGCGTCTTTTAAATTGGGCTTGCTCAGAACGAGCAATCAATTATGCGAAGTTAGCGTTCGCGAATTCCCAGTTAACAAGCGACCAGAATGCTTTTAAGTAGTCTGGACGAACGTTACGGAAATCAATGTAGTAAGCATGTTCCCACAGGTCCACAGTCAGGATCGGTGTTACACCGTCTTGAGTTAGTGGCGTTGCTGCGTTAGAAGTATTAACGATGTCTAAAGAACCATCAGCTAATTTAACTAACCATGTCCAGCTTGAACCAAAGTTGTTTACTGCTTTATCATCAAAAGCTGCTTGGAATGCTTCAAAAGAACCCCATTTAGCATTGATAGCATCTGCAACAGCGCCTGTTGCTTCGCCACCGCCATTTGGAGATAGGCTGTTCCAGTAAAAAGTATGGTTCCAGATCTGTGCTGCATTGTTAAATACGCCACCTTCAGAAGAACATACGATTTCTTCAAGTGATTTACCTTCAAATTCAGTACCTGGGATTAAACCGTTAAGTTTAGTCACATAAGTGTTGTGGTGCTTGCCGTGGTGAAACTCTAATGTTTCTTGTGAAATATGTGGCTCAAGTGCATTAATTGCATATGGTAGTGACGGTAGTTCAAATGCCATTTTTTATCTCCATCTTCTTTTGGTTGATAGTTCAAATAGTAATAGTTAATGCCTGTTCAAACAGGGTAGTTACCTATACCAAATGAGATTATAGTGTTACTATAATTGTTGAGTATTTTACTCAAGTTTTAGCAAACAGCAATGCCAAACAGCAGTGCAAATGCAAGACTATTTCGATTGCGGCTTTATTTGCCCACTTTAAGATACATATATGAGGCTTAATGAAAATTTTTCAAGCCTTAATATGTTCAGCTATCGTCACTTTTGAGGTTGTAGATGGAAACCATTGATAAAATTAAACAGCAGATTTCTGAAAATCCAATTATCCTTTATATGAAAGGATCGCCTAAATTACCAAATTGTGGTTTTTCTTCACAAGCATCTCAAGCATTAATGTCATGCGGTGAACCGTTTGCCTATGTTGATATTTTACTAAATCCTGATATCCGAGCTGAATTACCAGCATATGCCAATTGGCCAACATTTCCACAACTGTGGGTTGATGGCGAATTAATTGGTGGTTGTGACATTATCATTGAAATGTTTCAACGTGGTGAATTACAACCACTGATCACCGAAACAGCAGCTAAATATAAAGAAGCTGACGCTGAGTAACGTTTATCAGCAAATCAACAAAAAGCCGCTTAATTGCGGCTTTTTTGTGATTGTTTGTTAGGACCGTGGGGCAGAATGACATGAACACTAAGCCCACCGTGCTTACGATTGTGTAAGCTAATTTGACCATGATGCGCTTCGACTATTTCACGGCACAATGCTAACCCCAAACCACTACCAGCGACTTTAGTTGAATAAAATGGGATTAATGCATTGGCCATCACTTGCTCACTCATACCTTTACCTTGGTCGTTTACACTGATATGTGTGCCTTTAATATTCTGTGTAACAGTGACACTTATATGTTCGCTTGCAGAGCCTGATTCGTGAGCATTTTTTATTAAGTTGATCAGTAGCTGCTCGACTTGAGTCGGATCAGCCAGTGTATGCACGTCATTACTTATATCGAGCATAAAACACCATTGATTTTGCAGTTGTGTGAGCAACACTTGCCAATTAATTGCGCTTGGCTGAGGAGTGGGCAGTTTGGCAAATTTGCCATAGCCTTGTACAAAGTCGTTTAAATGTTTGATGCGTTCAGAAATGGTAGCAAACACGCGGCTAAGTCTGGGTTCGTCTACTTTTTCACTGAGTAACTGGCCGCTGTGCAGCATTGACGACATGGGACCCAGAGAGTTATTAAGTTCGTGACTGATGATCCGAATGACCTTTTTCCACACCTCGACTTCTTGACGGCTAAGTTCGCGGGTGAGTTGTTTAAAGACATATAAGTAATGGTATTGATTGTTAAGTAATAACTTACCGGTTGATAAATGCCACGCTTGAGATTCTTGGTCTTCAGTATCTAGCGTAAATAAACCATCGCTACCGCGCGTTAAAGCATTGTTTAACTGTGGATGAGCATTTTCAAGCAGGTGTGCAAACTGACTTCCTTCAAGCGCTGTTTTGGCATTAAAAAGGTCTCGGGCACTGTAGTTACTATAAACAATAAAGCCTTTATCATTTTTTAAAATAACGGCTTGGGGAGAGCTTTGTAGCACTTTATCAAGCATCAGCTCGCGCTGATAGATCCATTGTTTCTCTTGGCGTAATTGCTTTGCAGTTTGATTATACAATTGACACAAGCGGCCTAATTCATCGTTACCGTTATAAGCTAGTAAGGTGGCTAATTCACCGTCTTTAAAATTAAGCAAACCAGTTTCAAGTGAGTGTATGCCTTGCACCAGAGTGCGGCTGAGCCGAAAAGATAAATAACTTGCCAGCAGTGATGTGAGCAGCGTTGTTATTAGTAGTGAAGGCCAGCTTAAATGGGTTAACCAGCAGATGAGCCAAACAGGAATAAGTGCAGAGATGTTACATATCAGCACTATTTTACGGGTGAGAGACAGTGCCGGTTTATTTTTTTCCATTAGTAATCAATCTCAAATTTCTGCAAACGGCGGTATAGTGCTTGACGACTTAAACCAAACTGTCTGGCAACTTTTGCGATCACTCCTTGGTGCTGACGCATAGCTTGTTCTAGTTCTACTCTACTGGGTTCTTGTTTAGCAAAGTTAGTGTGCAGCGGTTGCGATTGTAGAGCAAAATCATCGAGGGTAATGTCGCCATTAGGTTTGAGTACGGCTGCGCGTTTACAGGCATTTTCTAGCTCACGAACGTTGCCGGGCCAATTGTGCGCGAGTAATCCTTGCTCTGTTGTAAGCGATAATTCGCGCTCGCCTAAGAAGTGTTTAGCAAGCGCTAAAATGTCATCTGGTCTTTGCGCTAAACTGGGTAAATTTAGCTCAATCACGTTGAGGCGATAATATAAGTCTTCTCTAAATCGACCTGCATGAATAGCCGCTTTTAAATCTTCATTGGTAGCTGAAATAACCCGAACATTTACTTTTTGTGTTTTTGTTGAACCGAGTCGTTCAAACTCACCAGTTTGTAACACGCGCAGTAGTTTCATTTGCCCTGATAATGGCAGGTTACCAATTTCATCTAAAAATAGCGTACCACCATCAGCTGCCTCAAAGCGACCAATTCGCTGTTTGGTGATGCCAGTATAAGCACCCGCTTCAGCGCCAAATAATTCGGCTTCAATTAAATCATGGGGCAGGGCTGCGGCATTGATGGTCAAAAACGGGGCATGGTTTAAGTGAGAATTGGCTTGAATAATTTGTGCAATGCGTTCTTTACCACTGCCATTTGCACCTGTTATTAGCACAGAGACATCTGACTTAGCGACTTGTATTGCCATATTGAGAATTTTTTCCATGGCGGTACTTTGATACACTAAACCAACTAGGTTGGCATCGGCTAAACTTGATGTTCGCTCTTGCTGGTGGCGCGCATACATTACATTTTGTTGTTTTGCTTGGCCAAGTTCGATTAAGTTATTAACACAGGTGAGGAGCTTGCTATCGTCCCATGGTTTAGGTAAGTAATCAGCGGCACCGGCTTTGACTAGCTCTATGGCGCTGGCCAGTTCAGTCCACGCGGTGATCAAAATAATCGGTAAGTGCGGGTTGAGAGCTCTTAGTTGATAAAACAACGCTTTACCTTCTTCGCCAGAGGTGGTGTCATTACTAAAATTCATATCTTGAATAACCAGCGCGATACGTTGGTATTGCACTATTTGTAAGGCTTCAAGCTGCGTTTTTGCTGTCACAACCTGATAGTCATGAATTTCTAACAGTAATGACAAGGCTTCTAATATGGCAGGGTTGTCATCGACAATAAGTATTTTTTCCATGTGAATTTAATCGCTGTTTTTGTTATCTTTATTTCAAAATGCTACACGGTATTAAACCAGTGTAGCATAGGTTGGGAGCTGCTTTATATTGTTCGCGTGGCGATACTCGGTGATATGTTGGCGGCACGTTTTGCAGGGCCAAACACGGCAAGTAAGCTCATAACAAACACCATAATGGCAGTGCCTGCGATATAGCTCGGTGGCAGTGCGGCAATTGAAAAGTGCTGCATTAACAATTGCCCAAGTAATAAAGCTGCGATACAACCTAAGATTAAACCAACACCACAGATCATCGCATTTTCAACTAAAAAATAGTAAATAATAGCTGATTTTCTGGCACCTAATGCACGGCGAGTGCCAATTTGTTTAGTGCGTTTGCTGATATTAAATAAAGTTAAGCCAAAGATACCTAGTGCGGTGACTAATACTAAAATAGTGATCAGCACAATCAGCATACGCATCATGAGTTTATCTGCAGCAACATATTGATTTTTGAGTTCATCTAGACCTTTTATATTATTGATCACCCGTTTGCTGTAATTTTTTAGCATCAGGTTTTCAACTTCTTTCATCACTGCATCACGTTGGTCTGGTTTGGTTCTAACCACAAATTGGGCAAGACTCTTTGCATTAATATATGGGATGAATGCAAGATTATCTGGGCGGCTGTCTTTAAGCCATGGGCTCATCATTTTTTCAACTACACCAATAACTTTCAAAGGCGTTTCACCAAAATAAATGGTTTGACCTAAACCATTTCCTTTAGGAAATAACTCATTGAGTAAGGTTTGTGAAACGATTGTAACACTCGGTCGTTTATCAACGTTATTTGTTACTAATACTTCATCTTCGCTAAAATTTCTACCCATAACTAGGTTTACACCGTAAGTGTTGATCCCATGATCATCAATAAAAAAATAAGCAGTTCTTACCGACAGGCCTTCTTGCGGGGCTGGTTTTAAACTAAAATCAGATGCGCTACCACCTCCAGATAAAGGAATGCTACTGCTCATTGCAGCATCAATGACTTCTGGTAAGGACCTTAGCATAGTTTCATCAAGCTCAATCTGCTGATTTATATCAACATCTTGTCCAAAGGTCATCACGTTGAATTTAAAAATATCGTGTTCAGGGTAGCCAGTGTCTTGATTTAAAAAAGCGACTCTATCTTGGATAATAAATGCCGCATTACTAACGATTGCTGTGGTTATGGCAATTTGAATTAAGAGTAATATTGCCCCGACTTTTGAGCGGCAAAGAGCATGAAATATAGGTTTGATTTCTAACATAATAAGGCTCCTTATTGGCTCTTGAGGTAAATTGCAGGGTTGGTTTTACACACTAACCAAGCAGGATAAAGTCCGGCTACGATGCAGGTTGTTATAGCGATAATAGGTGCACTGAGTAACATGGTGATATCCATGGTGGCTAAGCTTTCATAGTAACTGTAGCTTTGTCGCACAGCGAGTAAACCAACTTGTGCTATCACAATACCAAGCAAGCCACCTAAAGCCCCAAGCATGGCTACTTCAACTAGATGCTGTAAAAAAACTTGTCGTTTACTGGCTCCTAGTGCTCGGCGCACACCTACCTCCGGTGCCCGACGCAAAAACTTAGCGAGCAATAAACCAAGGATATTGGCTAAGCACACAGCTAAAAACATAAAGCTTAAGCCGACCAATATTTTGTTGTCTTCACTAACCACATTGTTGTATTGCATCCATTGGTTTACATCGCGTAGTTTGTATTCAAGTACTTTACGCTTAAAACGTCCTAATTTTTGTTGTTCTTGCATATAAGCTAATAAATAGTCTGCGTATGCTTGTTTTTGTTTGGCGTCAGATAATAGTGCCCAAAATTGGATCCAAACTTTTTCTGACTGCAGCTTGTCAGCAAATGTTCGGGTGTTTTCATGTTTCCACCCATTGGTATTACCCCACGTTACTACTTCATTAGCCTTAACTAAACTAAAAGGTAGGAATAATTCTTCGGGTTCATTAAATGCGCCATTGTTTAAATCGTAATATTTAGTCGTTAGCTGCCAATGTGCGATAACCCCGACAACTTCATAACTGAGATCATCCAGATAAATCACCTTACCTACAGAGTTTTTACCTGCAAATAATTTGTCATTGAGCTTTTCGCTGATCACCACCACGGATGCCGCTGTCTGTTCTTGTTGCGAAGACCAGCTTCCACCATAAATAAATGATAAATTAAATAGGCTAAAAAAATCGGGAGTGGTTAAACGTGCTTCACCTATAAATGGTTTAATGATGTCTGAATCTATATGCACCGAAAATCCAGAGCGCATCATGGCAATTTTATGCTCAGGTATTGGCGCATTCTGTAAATTAACCGCATCTTGATAGGTCAGTTGTGACGGCAGGTTATCTTTAGTCCACCACGTATTGCCATCATCCATTATTTGTAATTGCACAGTATAAAGTTGATTGCTTTTTTCGGGAATAGGATCCGCCGACATCATATGATAAACGCTTAAACTGGTCATGGTTACACCAATCCCAATAGCAATGGCTAGCACCATTAACATGCTTACCAGTGGTGTGCGCTTAAAACTACGCCAACTTAAATCGAGGTAATGTAATAGCATAAGTTACGCTCCAGCCACATTTTTTAGGTTTTGCGCGCCTTGATACAAGGTAAAGTCGGCAAGTTGACCATCAACCACTTGAATATTACGAGGTGCTCTGCGGGCAAGTTCTGGGTCATGAGTCACCATAATGATGGTCGCGCCGTCACGGTTAATTTGCTCCAGCAATTCCATCACTTGACGTGCCATTAAGCTGTCTAGGTTACCTGTTGGTTCATCGGCTAATAAAAAGCGCGGCTCACCGGCGAGGGCGCGGGCAATCGCTACCCGTTGCTGTTGACCACCTGATAACTGTTGCGGCAAATGTTTAGCGCGTGAAGCTAGACCTACTTGTTCTAAGCACTGTTCAATACGACGTTTACGCTCGCTTGCTTTAATACCTCGGTAGCGCAGTGGCACTTCAATGTTTTCATATAAATTTAAATCAGGGATCAGGTTGAAGCCTTGGAAAATAAAACCAATTTTTTGATTGCGACAATCCGCTCGTTGATTGTCGTTCAGTTTGCCAACATTAATACCATCGAGCAGATATTCACCACTGCTAAAAGGTTCTAACATGCCTGCGATATTTAAAAAGGTGGTTTTCCCGGAGCCACTAGGGCCAGTTACAGCGATAAATTCGCCTTCTTCTACTTGTAAGTTAAAGTCGCGTAATGCATGGGTTTGCACCATTTCTGTTTGATACAGTTTACTAATATTGTTCATTTTAAGCATGAGTTGATCCTTGTAATATGGTTGTTCTTATCTCAGTAATAATGTTGGCGCTTGTTTAAAGTTATCGTAACTGGAGATGATCAGCTGATCGCCTGAGCTAACACCTTGTAGCAATTCTATTGCGTTGATGCTGCTTGCCCCGGTTGTGATATTTACCAGTTGTGCGGTGTCGCCGATAACTTTGTAAACCTGCGTACCACCTTGCTGCATAAACGCACCGCGTTTGATTTGTAAAACGTCATCACGATTTTCTAATAAAATGCGCGCTGTTAATCGCTGGTTTTGGCGAATGCCTTTTAGCTCTTCGTCAAAGCGTACTCGAGTAGTTACTTCACGATTGTTAACTTCCGGCGAAATTGCCGACAACACACCAGTCACTTTTTTTGCCCCGAGTGTGAGCTCAACTTCCATTCCTAAACCGAGTTCGTTGGCGTAACTTTCAGGTACTTGCAGTTGTGCTTCAAAATTACTTAAATCAACCAGCGTCATTAACGGCTGACTTTGGGTAACGGCTTCTTTTTGTTGTACAAGCAGGTTACCAACAATACCGGTGACGCTGGCTTTAATAGTTAAGTTTCTGACTTGACGATTTAAATCATCAACGATCAGTTGTTGGCGAGCGAGATCGCGCTCTGCAGCTTTGAGTTCAAATGCGAGTGTATCTTTAGCAAGTTCAACTTCTTGTTGAGCGTGTTTGTAAGAAAGCTTGGCTCGGGCAAGATCATCAACTGCTTTTTCTAAATCAATTTGGCTGATCAAGTTTTTTTCGATAGAAAGCTTAGCACGGCGATTTTCCCTGTCTGCTGCATTGAGCTCTACTTGGGCGAGATCAAGCGTTTTGGTTAAGCTTAACTTTTGTCGGCGTGCTTCTAAGTGCTTACGTTGTAATTCACCATCAAGGCGGGCTAACACCGATTGTTGCTGTTTTAGTTCATTATTGAGTTCTGGGCTATCGACTAAAGCAATAATGTCATCTTTATTTACTTTATCACCGGCTTTAACTTGTAAATCCACATATCCACGTTCTGGGCTATAAACCTTAGGAGCATTTGCAGCAACAATTTTACCGCTGGCGGCTACATCACGTACTAAACGACTAATATTAACGGTAGCAATCTGTAAAGAAGCCCGGTCAACAGAAATACTGCCTTGATTGTTACCCATAAATGCTTGTGCACATAAAGCAAGTACGGCAAGTGATAGCGCCAGCACTATTAATGGTTTTTTGTAACTGCGTCTTTGCGTAATACTTACATCTTGTCCGCTGGTATCTTTTATCATGAGTGATCCTTAGCTATGTCTATTCTCGCAGTAAGTGATCATCAAGCTCACTACTAAGACAGTGATTGGTGAAACTAAAAATAAACTGAGAATAAACATAAGTTGTGTCCTGTAATTATCTTTTAATGTTTATTCGAATATCATGCCACTATTTAATGTCATGATTTTAATGAAATAATTATTTATTTTTAAATTATTTGGTGTCCGCGGACATAAATTGTGTCCGCTGCGGACACTTTACTATGGCGGCTAAGAAGCTGCCGCAGGCGTCAACAGGGTGAGCAAGCTAAAAACTTACTAACTAGCGTAAATTATGCAAAATGTGACTGTTGTGATGATAATTATGCATTAATTAGTGGCTTTAAATTTACCCATAAAAAGACACTGGAAAGAGTATTTACTCTAATGCGCACTGTGGTATCGACCTTGAACGACAACAAAGAGATTCAATAAAAAAGAAAGCATTTATTTTCGCTACATAACTCAGTGAATATTTATTCATTTTTACTCTGGTTTACGTTAACGTAAACTGCAGGTTTGCAGAGCGGTTATTTTACAACTTGTTAAATATGACACCAGTGTCATAAAAAAATAACGGGTAAAATATCGCTAAATGTTAAAAATAGGCATGAAATAAAAAGATTGTGTTGTGGTGAGAAATATTCAAGAATGTGAATATGTATTCAAGGCGCTATTGACTCAATGTACAATTGGCGATAGTTTTGACTGTCTGCTAGCAAACCGTCGAGAAGGTCATTCATAGCTAGCTGTTGTAGCAAGGGGAGGGGTCTATGTTATACGACTCAAAATTAGAAAAAGATAATTGTGGCTTTGGCTTAATAGCCCAAGTTAATGGTCAGGCAAGTCATCGTTTAATTCGAACAGCGATCACTGGCTTAGACCGTATGGAACACCGTGGTGGTATTTCTGCCGATGGTAAAACAGGCGATGGCTGTGGCTTATTATTACAAAAGCCAGATAGCTTTTTTCGTGCTATTGCCGCTGAAAAAAATTGGCACTTGGGTAAAAATTATGCCGTTGGCATGATTTTCCTAAACTCAGATCCAGTACTTGCGCAAGCTGCAAAAGATATATTGAGTGAAGAACTCGAAAAAGAAACCCTCAATATTCAAGGTTGGCGAATTGTGCCAACAGATGAATCATGTTTAGGGCCAATTGCAATAAAGCAGTTACCTAAATTTGAACAGATTTTTGTTAATGCACCAGAAGGCTGGCGCCCAAAAGATTTAGAGCGTCGTTTATACGTTGCGCGCCGTCGTGCTGAAAAGCGTTTAAGCGAAGATGAAGGCTTTTACATTGCCAGCTTGTCAGGGTTAGTAACTATCTACAAAGGCTTAATGATGCCGGTGGATTTGCCTAACTTCTATTTAGATTTAGCCGATATCCGCATGACCAGCGCAATTTGTGTATTTCACCAACGTTTTTCAACTAATACACAACCGCGTTGGCCTTTGGCTCAGCCGTTCCGCTATTTAGCGCATAACGGTGAAATCAACACCATACAAGGTAACCGCCAGTGGGCTCGTGCTCGTTCATATAAGTTTGCATCGCCGCTTATTCCAGATTTGCAATCAGCAGCACCCTTTGTCAATGAAACCGGCTCAGATTCATCAAGCCTAGATAATATGCTTGAGTTGTTTTTAGCTGGTGGCATGGATTTATTTCGTGCTATGCGAATGCTAGTACCACCTGCATGGCAGAAAAACCGTGCGATGGATGATGACTTACGTGCATTTTACGACTTTAACTCTATGCACATGGAACCATGGGATGGCCCAGCTGGTATTGTGATGTCTGATGGGCGTTTTGCTGCGTGTAACTTGGACCGTAATGGTCTGCGTCCTGCACGTTATGTGATCACTCAAGATGGCTTTATTACCCTAGCTTCTGAAGTGGGTATTTGGGATTACACTGCGGATGAAGTGGTTGAGAAAGGCCGCGTTGGCCCTGGTGAGCTGTTAGTTATTGATACTCAGTTAGGTAAAATTTGGCACTCAGACGAAATTGATCGCGACCTTAAATCTCGCCACCCATATAAAGCATGGCTTGAGGCCAATGTTAAGCGCTTAACGCCGTTTGAGCAGCTATCAGAGCAAGATGCGGGCAACCGTTCATTTGATGATGAAACATTACTGAAATATCAAAAAATGTTTGGTTACACCAATGAAGAACTTGATAGCGTTATTCGCGTAATGGGTGAAATTGGTCAAGAAGCAACCGGTTCTATGGGGGATGACACGCCATTTGCAGTGCTTTCTGAAGGTAACCGTTCATTGTTTGATTACTTCCGTCAAAAGTTTGCGCAAGTAACTAACCCGCCAATCGATCCACTGCGTGAAAACCATGTAATGTCGCTGGCGACCTGTATCGGTAGTGAGCAAAACGTGTTTAACGAGACCACCGGCCACGCTAAGCGTCTACAGTTTGATACTCCAATTCTAATGTATGCAGACATGCAACAATTATTGAGCGCTGATCAGGCTCATTACAGCTATTGCAAAATCGATATCACCTACAGCAAAGAAGAAGGCCTTGGTGATGCAGTAATCCGTATTTGTGACGAAGCGCAAGAAAAAGCAGCTGGTGGCTGTGTCATGTTGTTTTTGAGTGACCGTAATTTTGATGAGAATAAATTACCAATTCCTGCCGCTATGGCTGTTGGAGCGGTACAAAAGCGTTTAGTTGATAACAATTTACGTTGTGAATCAAATATCATCATTGAAACAGGTAGTGTCCGTGACGCGCATCAATTTGCGGTATTAATTGGTTTTGGTGCAACGGCAATTTACCCGTACTTAGCATATGAATCACTGGTTGCGATGAGCGACTCTAAAGTGATCAACAAGAGCTATTGCCAAGTTACGCTTGCTTATCGTAATGCAATCAACAAAGGCTTGTACAAGATCATGTCAAAAATGGGCATTAGTACCGTGGCATCGTATCGTTGTTCAATGTTGTTTGAAGCAGTTGGTTTGTCGGATGCAATTGTTGATACCTGTTTTAATGGTGTGGCAAGTCGCATTAAAGGCGCGTGTTTTACTGATTTTGATGATGACCAACGCAAGTTACATACTTTGGCATTAAGTAAACGTAAATTACTCAGCCATGGCGGCTTATTAAAGTATGTGCATGACGGCGAGTATCACGCGTACAACCCAGACGTCATTCAAACGTTACAAAAAGCGGTGCGCTCAGGCGAATATTCTGATTACAGCGTATACGCAGATCTTGTTAATAAGCGCCCAATTGCCACATTACGTGACATGCTTGCACTGAAACTGCCAGCAGAAGGGATCAGCATTGATGATGTTGAGCCAGCAACTGAGCTATATAAGCGTTTTGACTCGGCGGCAATGAGTATCGGTGCTTTATCGCCAGAGGCGCATGAAGCGCTTGCAATTGCGATGAACCGCTTAGGTGGCTGTTCAAATTCAGGTGAAGGCGGCGAAGACAAACTACGCTATGGTACCGAGAAAAACTCACGTATCAAGCAAGTTGCATCAGGTCGTTTTGGGGTAACACCACATTACTTACGCAGTGCTGACGTTATTCAAATTAAAGTAGCGCAAGGTGCAAAACCAGGTGAAGGCGGGCAATTGCCGGGCGAAAAAGTAACCCCGTATATTGCTAAGCTTCGTTACTCGGTACCGGGGGTGACCTTAATTTCACCTCCACCGCATCACGATATTTATTCGATTGAAGATTTAGCTCAGCTTATTTTCGATTTAAAACAAGTAAACCCTAAAGCGTTGATCTCAGTAAAACTAGTATCAGAGCCAGGTGTGGGCACAATCGCCACTGGTGTTGCTAAAGCATATGCTGATTTAATTACTATTTCAGGCTATGACGGCGGTACTGGCGCAAGCCCGCTAACGTCGGTTAAATATGCGGGTAGCCCGTGGGAGCTTGGTCTTGCTGAAACACAACAAGCGCTGGTTGAAAACGGTTTACGTCATCGTATTCGTTTGCAAACTGATGGTGGTTTAAAAACCGGCCTTGATATCATCAAAGCAGCTATTTTAGGTGCAGAGAGCTTTGGTTTTGGTACGGGTCCTATGGTTGCGCTTGGTTGTAAGTACCTGCGTATTTGCCACCTAAATAACTGTGCAACCGGTGTAGCAACGCAAGACGAAACATTGCGTCAAAAACATTTCCATGGCCTACCAGAAATGGCGATGAACTACTTTAAGTTTATTGCTCAAGAAGCCCGTGAAATTATGGCAAGCCTTGGGGTTGCCAAACTAACAGACTTAATCGGTCGTCTTGATTTACTCGAAGCGATTGAAGGTAAAACTGCAAAACAGCAAAAAATTGATTTATCGTCAGTGATTGCACAGCCGAATAACCCAACTGGTGAAACCTTATACTGCAGCGCACCTAATACGTCACATTATTTAGGTAAGTTGAATGAAACCTTACTTGCTAAAGCTCAACAAGCAATTGATGAGAGCAGCGGTATTTCACTGGTCAGCCGTATTTGTAACACTGACCGTTCAGTGGGCGCGATGTTATCGGGTTATATAGCCGATAAGCATGGCAATCAAGGCATGGCGGCTGATCCTGTCTCGATTGAGTTACACGGAACCGCTGGTCAATCATTTGGTGTATGGAATGCTGGTGGCCTAGAAATGACCCTAGTCGGCGATGCTAACGATTACGTAGGCAAAGGCATGGCGGGCGGTAAGCTGGTTATTCGCCCACCACTGGGTTCGTCATTTGAAAGTCACAAAGCGACCATCGCAGGTAATACCTGTTTATATGGTGCAACGGGTGGCAAGCTGTTTGCTGCAGGTTGTGCTGGAGAGCGTTTTGCGGTTCGTAACTCAGGCGTGCAAGCGGTTGTTGAAGGCGTAGGTGATAATGGCTGTGAGTACATGACCGGTGGCGTAGTTTGCGTGCTGGGCAATGTAGGCGTGAACTTTGGTGCAGGTATGACCGGTGGCTTTGCCTATATTTTGGATGAGCGTAATGACTTTGAAAAACGCATCAATCCAGAGCTAGTCGAAGTGGTGCTGTTAGATGAGCTAGCGTCACACCAAGAGCATTTGCGTGGTCTAATTGCTGAGCATTTAGAACTAACAGGCTCAAGCCGTGCAGAAACTATTTTAGCCAGTTTTGAAACGTATTTACCAAAATTCAAACTAGTTAAGCCAAAATCAAGTGATGTGAAAAGTTTACTCGGGCATCGCGCTCGTAGTAGTGCTGAACTTCGTGTTCAAGCACAGTAAGGGGGTAGTATGAGCGAGAATGTATATCAATTTATAGACGTGCAGCGGGTTGATCCCCGCAAGAAGCCAATTTCGTCACGTAAAAAATCATTTGTTGAAATTTACGAACCCTTTTCAGAGAAGCAAGTAAACTCACAAGCGGACCGCTGCCTAGATTGTGGTAATCCGTATTGTGAATGGAAATGCCCAGTGCATAACTATATCCCACAGTGGTTAAAGTTAATTCGTACTGGCCGTATTCTTGAAGCTGCGGAGCTATCACACCGCACAAATAGTTTACCAGAAGTGTGTGGCCGGGTGTGCCCGCAAGATCGTTTGTGTGAAGGTTCATGTACATTAGACGAAGAGTTTGGTGCAGTAACAATCGGTAATATTGAAAAATATATTACTGATACTGCATTTAAAATGGGCTGGAAGCCTGATATGTCGTACGTGGTATGGACCGATAAAAAAGTAGCTATCATAGGTGCCGGCCCTGCAGGCCTAGGTTGCGCTGATATTCTAGTGCGTAATGGTGTAAAACCAGTGGTATTTGACCGTCATCCAGAAATTGGTGGCTTGCTTACTTTTGGTATACCATCGTTCAAACTTGAAAAACAAGTCATGCAAAAACGTCGTGAAATTTTCACCGAAATGGGGGTTGAGTTTAAACTTAACACTGAAGTTGGTGTTGATATCACTATGGATGAAATATTGGCCGAATACGACGCAGTATTTTTGGGAGTGGGGACTTATCAAAGCATGCGTGCTGGCCTTGAAAACGAAGATGCACCAGGTGTACATGATGCATTACCGTTCTTAATCGGTAATACCAACCGCGTAATGGGCTATGATGAGTCTAACCAAGCTTATCTTGATATGGCTAACCAAAAGGTTGTGGTACTTGGTGGTGGTGATACCGCGATGGACTGTGTACGTACCTCAATTCGTCAAGGTGCGGCAAAAGTAATCTGTGCTTATCGTCGTGATGAAGAAAACATGCCAGGTTCAAGACGTGAAGTGAAAAACGCCAAAGAAGAAGGTGTTGAATTTACTTTTAACGTGCAACCAACCGGTATCGTACTAAACGACAACGGCCATGTTGCAGGCGTACAAATGGTGAAAACCCAAATGGGTGAACCAGATGAAAAAGGCCGTAGCAGAGCTGAAGTGATCCCGGGTTCTGAGCATGTGATTGAAGCCGACCAAGTACTCATGGCGTTTGGTTTCAAACCACACAAAATGGATTGGTTAGAAAAGTACGATGTAGAAATAAACCACTGGGGCGGCATTAACGCACCAGAACAAGGTGAATTTACCCATCAAACAACTAACCCTAAAATCTTTGCTGGCGGCGATATAGTGCGCGGCTCAGATTTAGTAGTCACAGCAATCTTCGAAGGGCGTAACGCCGCCGAAGGGATCATGGACTACTTGAAAGTGTAACGTTTTAAAGGTTTAAGAATGTAAAAAGCAAGCCAGATGGCTTGCTTTTTTTATGGCTTGGATAGTAGAGTTTTAAGCGCTAAGTCGTAAGTTTTAAGTTTACTCGGTGTTAAATTAAGCAACGTAGGTAGGGTGACAACTAAACCCAACGAAAAAATAGCTAACCAGTTAACACAGGCAAGAGGAACTAAGAAATGATAGACCCTTTTCTTTTGATGATATAATTCTGAATTGCGATGATACTCAGAAACAAAGCTGAAGATTATTTATCATGCTGCTGCCTTTTAATACACTTTGTTTATGGTCAGAATTGCGCGGTGACTGAGTATCGTTAATTCCCCTCTCACATTTTACGCCCAATTAGATTAGTGTTGGCACTATGGTGATAAATGAATTGTTTTTATTGAAAAAGATAAATTAAAAAATAATGATTTTAGTTATTTAAAAAAGTGATGCAGGTTAAGCTACATATGGATGAACCCAAGAAAAAATTAAAGCAGCATTTAGAGACGTATACACCGACTTGTATTGCTATTTTTAAACGCTTTATTTCGAAGTACGAAATCACGATGAAAAATGAGACCGGACGTGTAGAGTGTATTTGCGAAGTGTTTGATGAGCATAAGTTAGCGCTGACATTTATTACCTGTACTGATATGGCAAACCATAGCCAAGTGCTTGAGGATTGCGATGAAGCTTTTATGGCGAAACATGAGTTTATCAGTCGCGAATATCATGCACAGTATATGGCTTATTTAAAACAGTATATTGCAAAAAATGATATTGATGAAGATGAGTGTGATGCTTATGATAGTATCAGCGAACCCATTATTATTGAATGGCTGTCGCAATGTTGGTTGATGGCTAATAACGATAATAACTCAGACTATAATCTTTTTTATTTTATACACCGTTATCCAAATGAACCGACAATAAACTTAGTTAATCAAGAAAAATTATCGCTATATGAGTTAAATAGTGATAGGTAGATAACGTGTGTGTTTGGGCTCATATAATAACAATAGGTTGAGTGTATGAATCTTATGAAAAATGTGATGAAACTGACTTTTGATAATATCACCTTATCTATAACACAAGAATGCCAGTTTTTTCGATATAAGAGCAAAGCGCCATATGGTTATAAATCCCAACTCATAGCTTGCATACTTAATAGTCCCGCTGTTTCCTGTTGATCCATATCATCCTTATACATTTGCCTAGCTATAGTGAATACTTCATAAGTTAGGCCGTAGCTTCTTACGTATTCTATAAAATCTAGTAACTCAAACCTATCTACGTCGCCGTTTATTAGTTTATCTTTAAAAAACTGTATATCGTCATCCATCTAGTTCTCTTTTAATTAGCACATAACAAAAACATCAAAATGATTTAGTACGTTTTTGCAATTGTTAAGGATGTTTATTATTATCACTTAGTTAAATATTAAAGATAAGCTAAATTTATGTGTTTGATACTTTTATATTTGAATATGAGTATAGTATTAGAAAATGAATCTAACTTTACAGCTAGTAAATACTTGTCATTAGTGACTGAATAGTGATTTTTATCAATGTTACTACAACCAACTTACATCTCATTGTGAAATTCACTAATTTTTCTACTGTTAAGTAGGCAGCTTTTCAACGTAACTAATTATCAGTTATACTGATGATGAAATTCAATGATTATCAGTAATCTAAGCAGGATTAATAATCCTTAGTTTTGCTCCTTCGTTGTATATTCAACTAATAATTTCTGCTTGTAAACGAGGTTTGACAAAGGAGTCAATTATGAAAAGTCGTGAAGTTTCGCACTTTTTTCTTGGAAGAGTTTCTGATCATTTAAAATACAATTCCTTCCTTGAAGAGCGTTATGGTTTTGATGATGACATTCCTCTTTCAAAATTTTGCGAATCACAGGGAGAAGTTTTTATCGATCATGACTTCATGGAAATTGGATCAAGAGATCAGGAGTCTTCATTAGAAACTTTTTTTAAGCCGTATTCATATTCTGAGTATTGGCTGCATGATGTTATTAAAACAGCAGAGGAATTTGAATTATTAGATGCTAACGTGCTTCTATTTTTATCAAAGGAAGAAATTGATAGGCCAAGAACAGTCAAAGGTGATGGATTTGAATTGATATATATGGGTGAGTTTAGTTATCCCACTTAAAGTATGGAGAGCTATTCGGATAGCAATTTTATAGATATGGCTAAATAGTTTTATATGTATTGGGGTAGTATGAAATATTTCTCAAGTATTATGGCGTTGTTAATTTCGTTTCATCTTATTGCTCAAGAAATCAAAGTTAATTCAGGAAGTTATTCAGATTACTATCACATAAAATATGAACTTACTTCAGGCAAGTATTTTGTAAACACTGAATATGGACTCAATAAAGGGGGTCAATTTGAAGTATTTGTGCCAAAAGAGTACTTTCCGATCACGGCGCCAATGTGCAAAAAAAATATCATAATTCGTATGCCTTACTCTAACTCTGAAAAACGTAAACGTGCTCTTTACAACGCACTATTATTGTCAAAAACGATGACCGTTATATTAGAGCTAAATCCGTATGTTAAAGTCTTACAAAAAGAGCCATTACAGGTTGAGTTAGAAAACTGTAATGTATTTTTTAGGCATAAAGCGGGGGATTACTTTGATCAGCTCTAAAATACGTGATAGATAATTCACGCGGTTGATGCTTTACACACTTGAAAGTCTCTTAGTTTCTGTGTGAGTTAAAATTACTCAAAGATGACTTTAAGTCGTATATTTGATTAACTTACTTGATATATTTGACATAAATTTTAAGTGGAAACTTATATAAAAATTAGGATCGTAATGGAAAACTTAACGAATGAATCTTACACTTTTAAAGATATCGACGACAAAATTTTAATTTTAGATTATATAGGGGATTCAAAAGACGTTGTTATCCCTGATTATATTAATAACAAACCTGTGGTTGCAATTATGCGTGAAGCGTTTGACAATAAAAAGCTTGAAGCTGTTGTGTTACCAAAGTATTTAGAATTTATAGATGAAGATGCCTTCTATCAAAACCAAATTAAAGAAATTGTTATTCCTGCTAGCGTTATAAAAATTGGTGGTGGGGCATTTGGACGTAATAAAATAGAAAAGCTGACTATTGAAGCGGAAATAGATTCTCTTCCTATGTTTTGTTTTGTCGGGAATAACATAGAAAACTTGACTATACCGGCTTCTGTAACGTCAATTAGTAATGATTGCTTCGGTGAAAATAAATATCTTAAAAAAGTTACTTTGCCTGAATGTTTATTAGAGGATAAAAAGAATATATTTGGTGGTTGTGATATCGACAACATTACTTTTATTCCAATTTAAAGAGCTCGATTTATAGAAAGACGAAGGTCTATAACTCTTTGTTACCTACATGGATGTGGGTAAGGGACGCGGTAGTTTAATTGCTCGATTTTTTACTTGGCCCACCAGGTTATAAATCTCGCGCCGCGATTACCCCCATATTGAACGAATTTTAATCCGCAAGGGGTGGGTTGAAGACAGGTTACTAGAATTGACTAAGGTATTTTGCATTGATGTATGTACTTATGCAGTCATGAGTAAATCAGAGCTCATCTTTTTTAACCAAGCGGTTGAACAATACCGAGAGCGCTTAGTAAGCATCAGTTGGTTTATGAAGATATTAAATGAAGACAGTGCCTGCCAGTAAAGCGAATAAAGAAGATAACTGCACAGGGCGCTTTTATTCGCTGCCATCCGTGGCGCTCACACTTCGGGCTGCCTAATGGCATTCAAATTTATTCTCTATAAATTTGTGGGAAGGATGCTTCAAGTCACAAGCGCTTCTTGATGAAGCTGCAGAGGCATTCTGTATGGTATATGTTGATTTAGACCCTATCAGGGCCAAAATGG
>NZ_VXCS01000020.1:0-89935 GCF_052850545.1 Pseudoalteromonas sp. 1181_04 | reverse complement strand
CACCTTTCACCTAGTATTTTTCAATAATCTCAGCTTTACGAAAACAATCATTACTGTGATCATTCACCATACCACAGGCCTGCATATGGGCGTACACTGTGGTTGGACCTAAAAACTTAAATCCCCGTTTTTTTAAATCTTTTGCAAATGCAGTTGAGGCCTCTGTGATTGCAGGGTAGTCACTAAGTTTATCTAACTCATTCACTAACGGCTTACCACCTACAAACTGCCATTGATAGTTACTGAAGCTGCCAAATTCTTGCTGAATTTCAATAAAACGTTTGGCGTTATTTATAGTTGCTACAATTTTTAAACGATTACGTATAATTGTTTCATCAAGCATTAATCGTTCAACATCGTGCTCGTTCATTTGTGCGACTTTTTCTACATCAAAATCCAAAAATGCACGACGATAACCATCACGTTTCTTTAAAATCGTATACCAACTTAATCCTGCTTGTGCTGATTCCAGAGTAATAAATTCAAAAAGTGTTTGGTCATCATATACTGGGATCCCCCATTCATCATCGTGATAGGCAACATAGTCATCTTTACTGGTATCGAGCCAAGGGCAGCGACATAAATTTGTTGAATTCATAGTGTCTCCTTGCTTTGCTTATTTTAGTTTGTCATTTTTTTGTCGCGTTATTTATACGCTAAGCAAATGAAATTAATCAATATAATTGTTGGTACAATTTGTGCATTTAGCTAGTTAGATCCTGTAAACGAGAATGCATTATGGCCTTAGCTAATGTCTTAAAACCACAATTTATCACAGCGACCCAGTATAACCCATGTTTACTGCAAGAAGAGTACATTGGTGAGTTAAGTGAATTACGCCAGCAAGCCAGTTGGTTAAGTCATTTAGTAGATACAATGCCTGCGGGTGTTGTGGTGCTTGATGGTCGCGGTTTGATCGCTAAAGCTAATCAAATTGCAACAGACATGCTAGGGGAGCCACTCGAAGGTGAAAAGTGGTTCAGTGTGATCCAGCGCTCGTTTCGGCCCCAACAAGATGATGGCCATGAAGTATCGCTAAAAGATGGACGCTTAATTAAGTTAGAAATAACGGCATTAGCGCCAGAGCCAGGGCAATTAATCTTAATGACTGACTTAACCGAAACGCGTCGTCTACAAACACGCGTTGCACATATGCAGCGTTTAAGTGCATTGGGTAAAATGGTGGCATCTTTGGCACATCAAGTGCGAACACCACTGTCTGCTGCGATTTTGTATGCCGCTAATTTAGGTTCAAAGCGGTTACCCGAAAGCTCGCGAGGCAATTTTCATACTAAGTTAATGTCGCGTTTAAAAGATCTCGAAACCCAAGTAAACGATATGTTGTTGTTCGCAAAAAGTGGCGATCAGCAAGTTGTTGAACATGTTTCCATGCAGCAATTATTAACTGAAGTGAAAACTGGCGCTGATGCTATGGTCGCACTTAATAATAGTGAACTTCAGGTCAGTTTACCTGAGCCTGATATCGAGATAATGGGCAATAAAACTGCGCTTGCCAGTGCCATTCAAAATCTTATTCACAATAGTATTCAAGTCGTTGGCAGTAATGCACTCGTTCAATTAAGTGCGCAGCGGGATGTGAGTGATCCCGAGCTAGTGTGTATTACTGTAAGTGATAATGGCCCTGGGGTCGATTTAAGCTTACTTGATAAATTATTTGAACCATTTTTTACTACCCGAAGCCAAGGCACAGGTTTAGGCTTAGCGGTGGTTAGTTCAGTCGCAAATGCACACCAAGGACGAGTTGCAGTAACGAACAATGCTCAAGGCGGAGCCTGCTTTAGTTTACTGTTACCTATTTGTACAAAGTCAACATCGGCGGAGGCAATATGAACAACACGATTTTAGTGGTTGAAGATGATGCAGGGCTTCGTGAAGCCTTGATTGATACGCTTGAAATGTCTGGAATAGATTGCGTTGCGGCTGACAGTGCCGAGCAAGCTATGGTGCTACTTAAAAAAGACAGCTTTTCGCTGGTCGTGAGCGATGTGCAAATGGGCGCGATGAGTGGTCTTGATTTACTGCGCAGCATAAATCTTAATTACCCTGATCTACCGGTTTTAATGATGACAGCGTATGCGACTATTGATGATGCTGTTGAGGCTATGCGGTTAGGGGCAATTGACTATATGGCCAAACCGTTTGCGCCCGAAGTGCTACTTAATATGGTAAGCCGCTATCTACCTGAGCCAGAAAAAGAAACTGATGGCCCGATTGTCGCCGATCCGAGTAGCATTCAGCTATTAGAACTTGCAAGTCGGGTTGCTAAATCGGATGCCAGTGTGATGGTGCTTGGTCCTAGTGGCTCAGGTAAAGAAGTACTCGCACGCTTTATCCATGATAAATCAGATCGCGCAGAGCAGCCATTCGTCGCAATAAACTGTGCTGCGATCCCTGAAAATATGCTCGAAGCTACATTATTTGGCTACGAGAAAGGCGCGTTTACTGGTGCGATTCAAGCTTGTCCGGGTAAATTTGAGCAAGCACAAGGTGGCACAATTTTACTTGATGAAATCACTGAGATAGATTTAGGCCTACAGGCTAAGTTACTACGTGTATTACAAGAACGCGAAGTTGAACGTTTAGGTGGTCGCAAAACTATTAAGCTAGATGTGCGTATTTTGGCTACCAGTAACCGTGATTTAAAAGAGGCTGTGGCTAAGCACCAGTTTAGAGAAGATTTATATTATCGGTTAAATGTATTTCCGTTGATGTGGCGTCCACTTTGTCAACGTCCAGGCGATATTGTCGTGTTGGCAAAGCATTTAATTGAACGTCATCTCAATAAAAGCAAAGAGCCTATCGCTGTACTTAGCGAACCGGCAGAGAAAAAATTATTAGCTCATACTTGGCCAGGTAATGTGCGTGAACTGGATAATGTGATCCAGCGTGCGTTGATATTACGCCACGGTGATATGATTGACGAAAGTGCTATTTTTATTGAAAATTTAACCCAGACTCCTCTAACTGCGGCTTTATCAGCAAGTTTAGTGCCGGTTAATTCAGCACCAGAAAACACTACTTCGGCGGTTACAAGTTCACCAACTAATGATGCTTATTATGATCTGCAAGCGCCAGCAATAAAAGCGACAGCAGAACGCAATCAGCTGCGTGAAGAATTACCAAGCTTGGATTCGGGAAGTTACAAAGATGAACTTAAAGATAAAGAGCATAGAATTATTTTAGAGACCCTAAATCGTTGTCAAGGCAAGCGTAAAGATGTAGCTGAAACATTAGGGATCAGCCCACGAACATTACGTTATAAATTGGCACAAATGCGTGATTTGGGGATCACCTTACCTGCTTAAGCCTCTATAATTTTTGTTTTCCTTCACTATTTAATTTACGCTCAGCCTTGCTGGGCGTAAACTTGTCAAAACTCTGACAACAAAAACACATCTCAAGCTATTGATATTAATTAATTTATTAGTTGGCATGCTTTATGCTTTATTAAGTTATTAGTAAACTGCATCGTCAGAGACAATTATGAAAATTCAAAACAGCGCATTATTTCAAGAAATGCAATCTATGGCTCTCGAAGCTGGTCGTAGTAATCAAGTAAACAAATTACCGACGCAGGCGCAGCCTACTTCGAGCGCCCAATTTGGCGATTTGTTAAGTGATGCACTCAATACCGTGAATGGCCTTCAAGCTGATGCAAAACAAAAAGTCGTAGCGGTTGAAATGGGCGACCGAAATGTGTCATTAGCGGATGCGATGATCGCATCACAAAAATCATCGGTTGCCTTTGAAGCCACTGTACAAGTTCGTAACAAACTTGTAGAAGCCTATAAAGAAATCATGAACATGCCTGTTTAACTAGGTAGTGGAGAATTATTGTGGCGCAATCTAATCAATCAACAGATCTTGCTTTGGCCGGCGGCGGTATCGACCAAACTGATAATGACGATCAACAAGAACAAAAGTCAGGCTATTTAAGTGCATTAAACGGCGTTGATGTATTACGTCAGGTCACTTTAATTATTGCATTAGCGATTTGTTTAGCGATCGCTATTTTTGTGATTATTTGGGCACGTCAACCAGATATGCGTCCACTTGGAAAAATGCCAACGGAAGAGCTAATTCAAACGCTCGATTTTTTAGATGCACAAAAAATTGACTATCAACTTGATGGCAATGTGGTTTCTGTTCCTGAAAATGAATATCAAAATATTAAATTGTTAATGACCCGCGAAGGTATTGAGCAAGCGCCGAACTCGGGTACTGATATTATCATGCAAGATATGGGTTTTGGTGTTAGTCAGCGTTTAGAGCGTGAACGTTTAAAGCACGGTCGTGAACAACAACTTGCGCGCACGATCGAGGAACTACAAAATGTCACGCGTGCTAAAGTATTATTGGCAATCCCGAAAGAAAATGTTTTTGCTCGTCGTGAGAAAAAACCATCCGCAACAGTTGTATTAACTTTAAAACGTGGTCGTATGCTCGGTAGTGAAGAAGTGGACGCCATTGTTGATATTATTGGTTCAGCAGTGCAAGGTTTAGAGCCGTCACGAGTAACTGTAACAGACCAAAATGGCCGATTACTTAATTCAGGATCGCAAAGTGCGTTAGCTGCTCGCTCACGTAAAGAATACGATATTGAACGTAAACGTGAACAAGAATATCTAGATAAAATAGATGGTATCTTAATGCCAGTTATTGGCATGGGTAACTACACTGCACAAGTCGATTTAAGTATGGACTTTAGCGCGATTGAAGAAACTCAAAAACGCTACAACCCTGATTTACCAGCGGTACGCAGCGAAACCACTTTTGAAGAAAACAACATCGGCGGGTTAGCTATCGGTATTCCTGGCGCGCTGACAAATCAGCCCCCAGTGGATTCGAATATTCCTGAAGTTGCCGGTCAAGGTGGTGCAGGCTCTGGTTCATCACCCAGTCGCACTCATAAAGAGGCGACACGTAACTATGAACTTGATACTACTATTTCCCATACACGTCAGCAAAGTGGTGTTATTCGTCGAATTAGTGTGTCTGTGGCAGTCGATTATGTGGCAAAAGTGGGTGAAAATGGTGAAACGACTATGGAGCCTCGCTCAGTTGAAGCACTGTCAAATATTCGTCGTTTACTGCAAGGTGGTGTGGGTTTTGACTTACAGCGTGGTGATGCATTAGAAGTAGTGACAGTACCGTTTGTACGTGAACCGATGGACTTAGCTATTGAAGTACCACTGTGGGAACAAAACTGGTTTATGAAAGTTGTGCGTTTAGTGCTTGGCGCATTGGTTATTATAGTGCTAATCATGGCGGTGGTTAAACCTATGCTGAAACGCTTGATTTACCCAGATGATACCCTTGAAGAGTATGATGATGATGCGCTTAGTTCTGGTGTAGATATTGGTGATAACACCCTAGATATGCTAAATAAAGATTTTGATTCTGCTTCGGTTGGCTTCTCAAGTGATGGTACACTACAGTTACCAGACCTACATGGCGATGAAGACTTATTAAAAGCTGTTCGTGCCTTAGTAGCAAATGAGCCAGAACTCTCCTCACAAGTTGTGAAAGCGTGGTTAACTGAAGATGACTGATCAAGAACAAAAACAACTGCCAGCAGCGTTTGATGTTGATAAATTAGACGGTGTAGATAAAGCCGCAATTTTATTGCTAAGCTTATCCGAAGAAGATGCAGCGCAAATATTAAAGCACCTTGAACCTAAACAGGTGCAAAAAGTGGGTATGGCAATGGCGGCGATAGATGATCTATCGCAAGCCAAAATCAGTGCCGTGCACAATTTATTTATAGAACAAATACAAAGCTTTAGTACGATTGGCTTCCAATCAGAAGATTTTATCAAAAAAGCGCTTACTGCGGCACTTGGTGAAGATAAAGCGGCAAGCCTGATAGATCAAATTGTTATGGGATCTGGTGCCAAGGGTCTTGATTCATTGAAATGGATGGACTCAAAGCAAGTTGCCAATATTATTCGCAATGAGCATCCGCAAATACAAACTATCGTTTTATCGTATTTGGAGCCTGAGCAATCGGCCGAAATTTTAGCGCAGTTTCCTGAAAAAGTGCGCTTAGATTTAACCATGCGCATCGCCAACCTTGAAGAAGTTCAACCTGCGGCTTTACAAGAATTGAACGAGATCATGGAAAAACAATTTGCCGGACAAGCTGGTGCGCAAGCTGCGAAAATGGGCGGTTTGAAAGCGGCGGCTGATATTATGAACTACCTCGATACCAATATTGAAGGTCAGTTGATGGATTCAATCCGCGAGCATGACGAAGAGATGTCGCAACAAATCCAAGATTTAATGTTCGTATTTGAAAACTTAATGGATGTTGATGATCGTGGTATTCAAGCTATCTTGCGTGAAGTCCAACAAGATGTACTGATGAAAGCCATCAAAGGCACTGATGATGCATTGAAAGAGAAAATCCTCGGCAATATGTCAAAACGGGCTGCAGAGATGCTTGCTGATGATTTAGAAGCAATGGCACCTGTGCGGATCAGCGAAGTTGAAGCCGCGCAAAAAGAGATCTTATCTACGGCACGTCGTCTCGCTGATTCAGGTGAAATTATGCTTGGTGGTGGTGGTGGTGAGGAGTTCTTGTAAACCATGAGCAAACCTACTCAATATCAAGGTCGTCCTTTACGTGCCAGTGAAGCAGTTGATGAATTATTAGAAAACTGGCCAATTCCAGATGTTACGCAAGACACTCGAAAATTCGATGGTCGTTCAACGGCGTTTGGTACACCGCTGGCCGATTTATATCGTAAAGAGCTTGAAGAAAGTGAACAAGCACTAGAGCCCGAAGAGCCTGAGCTGCCTTCGTTAACGATGGCTGAGCTGGAACGAATTCGTCAAGATGCCTACGAAGAAGGCTTAAAACAAGGCCACGAGCAGGGTTATATTGATGGTTTTGAAAAAGGCGTAGGTGAGGGAAAAGAAGCCGGTTATAAAGAAGGCATTGAGCTTGGTAAAACACAAGGTCAAGAAGAAGTAAAACCACTGATTGAAGAACAGCTAACGGGTCTAAAAGCATTGTTGGATAGTTTGTCAGCGCCATTAGCTAAAGTCGATGATGACGCCGAAAAGCAACTTGTACAGTTAACCGTAATGCTAACCGAAGCGTTAGTTTATCAAGAAATTAAAACCTCCCCTGAAATCATTTTGCAAAGTTTAAAGCAGTGTATCGATGCGTTAGCCAATGAGCAGCAAAGTGTGCGTATTCATTTACACCCTGAAGACATTGAACTGGTTAAAAATAGTTATGGCGAAGCTGCACTAGCTGAAAACCATTGGCAGTTAGTTGCAGAGCCGACTTTAGATCGCGGTGGTTGCCAAGTAAAAACACCACAATCATCTATTGATATGACTATAAAAACCCGCGTCAAAGAAACGTTGGATAGTTTTTTGCATAGTAGTGGTATCTAACTCCATTTTTGGTTTGCAATGAGTTCTCAACCACGCCCATTAAGTGAACGTTTACAACAGTATCAAAAACATATTCATAGTCCAACGCCTGCTGTTGCGGGAATTTTAACCCGTGTTGTAGGGTTAACATTAGAGGCGAAAGGATTACGCGCGCCAGTTGGCAGCCAATGTAAAATTGAAACCATGCATGGTTTTGTTGATGCTGAAATTGTTGGTTTTAATGACCAGACGCTTTACTTGATGCCAAATGACCATATTTCTGGTGTACTACCTGGTGCGCGAGTTATCCCACAAGTAAATGATACCGGACTGCCTGTTGGTATGTGTTTACTTGGTCGTGTTGTTGATGGCTTAGGGCGTCCGTTGGATGGGCTTGGAGCTATTAAAGCAGAGCATTACTTAAAATTTGCACAAAATTCCATTAACCCATTATCTCGACGACCAATTACGCAGCCGATGGATGTTGGCGTACGCGCTATTAATTCAGTGATAACTGTTGGCCAAGGCCAGCGCATGGGGCTATTTGCAGGCTCAGGCGTGGGTAAGTCGGTATTACTGGGTATGATGACCCGAGGCTCAGAAGCGGATGTAATAGTTGTTGGTTTAGTGGGGGAGCGTGGCCGCGAAGTAAAAGAATTTATCGAAGAAATACTCGGTGTGGAAGGGCGTAAACGTTCTGTCGTAGTTGCCGCGCCCGCTGATGCATCACCATTAATGCGATTAAAAGGCTGTGAAAGTGCGGTAACTATCGCGGAGTACTTTCGCGATCAAGGTTTAAATGTTTTATTGCTACTGGATTCTGTAACGCGTTATGCCATGGCGCAGCGCGAAATAGCGCTTGCGGTTGGTGAACCACCAGCGACTAAAGGTTATCCGCCTTCAGTGTTTGCAAAGCTACCCGCGCTGGTGGAACGTGCTGGTAATGGCGGCGAAGGGCAAGGCTCTATCACAGCGTTTTTTACTGTACTGAGTGAAGGGGATGATATGCAAGATCCGATTGCTGATGCGGCGCGAGCCATTTTAGACGGTCATATCGTGTTATCCAGAGAGCTCGCTGACAGTGGTCATTATCCTGCTATTGATATAGAAAAATCGATTTCACGGGTGATGCCACAAGTTGTCTCAGAAGCACATATGCAACAAGCGCGAGTGTTAAAACAAGTGTATTCAATGTTCCAGCAAAATAAAGATATGATTACTTTAGGTGCTTATCAAAAAGGCACCGACCAAATGCTTGATCAGGCCATTAATATGATGCCAAGAGTGAATGCATTTTTACAACAAGGCATGAAGGATGTGATCAGCTATGACGATGGCCTACAAGGGCTTGCGCAATTATTAGGACAAGCATAATGGCAACCAATAAGCTCAGTTTATTGCTGAAAATAGAAAATGATAAAGAAGAAGCTTTACGGATAAATTATTTACAAGCGCAGCAAAACTTGCAAGGCAATCAACAAAAATTGCAAGGCTTGAATAACTTTCGCTTAGAATATACTCAGCAATTACATGTAAAAGGAAAGTCCGGTTTAAGTAGCGCCGGGTTTAGTCAATATCATGCTTTCATTGCCAAAATCGAAGAAGCCATTCGTCAACAAGCGAATACAGTTAGTACTGCTAAACAAGTTGTCTCACAACGCCAAAGTTTATGGCTGAAACAGCAGATTAAGGCTAAAGCGGTTGCTAAGTTAATAGAAAAACAGCAACTTAAAGCGAATGTGATCGCACAAAAAAATGAACAAAAAATGCTTGATGAATTTTCCGCAAATCAATTTTACCAAAGACGTCGCGTTTTATAGCCTATTGCCCAAAATAGGGTTATTTATTAATTCAAATCAGCTTAGGCATATTATTTGCTTGTTTAATGTAATAAGTATTTATTCTGGCAAACTGCGGCGGCAAATTGCCACTTTTAATCTAGGTGAATTATGGCTATTAGTGATCTTTCAGTGTTTATCTCAACTGAGCAGGATGTTCAGTTAAATAAAAAAGACAGTGCCAAAGCTGCTGGTGCAGCAGATAAAGAAAGCACTGATAGTGACTTTTTTAGCCAATTACAAAGTGCCAATAATGCTGCGGAAACATCTATAAAGGTTAATTCAACGGGTGCTGAGCCACGTTCAGCTGAAGCCGTAATTGTTGCTGAAAAAGCACAAGAAACGTCTGTTGACAACAGTGATGAAAATGCGATGTCTGGTGATGCAATGCTTGCGCAAATAACGGCGGCTAATAACATGGACACTCGGGTAAATAATACGCCAACTGTTGAAAATTCCTCATTACTTTCAAAGTTGGGGAAATACAGCGAGGAAAAAATAGACCCTAAGCTTGTTAAAGTCACTGGAGCCCGTCCAATTGATGATGTTACGCCTATTATTGATACAGAGACTCCTGCTACTGATGATCCGATTGCACAATTAGTCGATAAACAGCTAAAATCATCGTTACTTACAGAAAAAACGCTGCTGGCAGAGGCAATTGATAAACAACTTCAGCTAAAGGGGAACACTCCGCCTGATGATGCAGTTACTCCTATTATTGATGATATTCAAGTCGCAAAAGAGACATCGCAAAATAAAGCGATGGCAATGCAGCCAACAATCCAACAAGCGGTTGCTACTACAACTGCTTTAAAAAGCGGGCAAGTTGACAATGACGCAGCTCAAATAATTGCTGCTGCAAATACAAGCCAAGGTAAACCACAAGACAGTGAAGTATTAGCTAAAGGTTCCGACGCTATGCTTGCTCAGCAAGGAAAACCTCAACAGAGCGCAGCACTAACTGCAGATGCAGCAGTTACTAACGTTACTGCTAACGCTAAACAAGCAATCAAAAGTGCCACTGAAGTAGCAATGGACGCTGAAGCGGTTAAAGGTGTTGCTTCAAGCTCTCAAACTGATGTATCAGAAAAAGCAGCTGAACAGTCAAAGCGTAATAATAGTGCTGTATTAGAGCAAATCAGCAAGGTATTACTTAACTCAACGACAACTGTGCAAAAAAATGAAAATCCACTGTTGGCGAGCTTAACACCGGAGCAGCAAAAACAGCTGCAAACTCAGGTTGATGTCATTCGTCAGCAAGATCCATCACCGGCTAACATAACTGACTTAAAAAAAATGCTGGCTGAATTTGTAGCGCTTAATAGTAAAGAAGCTGCAAAACCTACCACTGCAGTTGCGACAATTAACACCGCAGAGCTAACTCAACTAAGTAAAGATATTTCGCTGTTAAGCCCTATGCAAAAACAGGCATTAAGCCAGCAATTACGAAATTTTGTGAGCAATGAGCAGCCCAAAGGGGCTTTATTAACTCAGATCAATAAGGCGATTACTGAATTAGCCCAGCCAGAGAGTACTGAAAAAAGGACTGAGTCAAAAGCTCAATTGACGGTTCAGTCAATGGCAGATAATTTAGCAAGCACTACAACTACCAATAGCAGCACCGCTAAATCAGATACAAATAAAGTATCTGCGCCACAAGATGCACTTATAAAGGCTGCAAGCAAAGAGCAAGAAGTGAAACTGGCAGTACAAGATAATGTTCTAAAAAGCGAGCAATTTGCTGAAAATATTAAAGCAGAGCAAAGCCCTGTGCGCGACAACACATTGGCACGTGTAAATCAATTGTTTGGCCAGCTCACCGGATTAACCACTGCAGTTACAACAGCCACGGCTGTAGAAGGGAGTGAGCAAAGTTATCAACAAGCTTTGGCTGATATGCAAGTAATGCATGCTCAGCAAGCGAGTCCTACATCACAGACAAGACAAATAAATATTGATCCAACTGCGTTACAAGCGTTGAATATCATGAAAAGTGATGCTGCCAAGTTACTGCAAGAACGAGTGAGTGCATTGTTAAGCATTAATAATAAAGAAGCTGAAATACGTCTTGATCCGCCAGAAATGGGCAGTATGCAAATTCGTATTCGTAGCGATGCAGAACAAGCTCACATTAACTTTGTGGTGCAAAATCAGCAAGCCAAAGAAGCCCTTGAGCAATCAATGCCGAGATTACGGGAAATGTTAGCGCAGCAGGGAATTGAACTGGGTGAAAGCAGTATCCAGCAGGGGAATAGTCAAAGTGATACTGGTGGTGACGGACAACAAAATGGTCGTGGTCAACAGGCAAATCAGCAACAAAATGAAGAGGAAACTGCATTAACTCAGCAACCAATTCGCGGCTCTGGGCAACAATCTTCATCATCAATAGATTACTATGCCTAACACCTGCTATTATATGAGGTATAAGACTATAAAAATAAATAACTTGATGGTGCGCGGTGACACTCGTAATATCGCTATTATCAAGGCATAAAGGAAAGCGGCATGGCTGAAGAAGCAAATTTAGAAATTGAAGATGGCAGTAAAAGTAAAAAAAAGCTGATTATAATTATTATTGCTGCGGTATTGGTAATTGGTGGTGCCGCTGGCTTTTTCTTGATGTCAGGCTCAGACGCTGCTCCTGAAACACTTGCAGACGAATCGGTTGCACCTGCAACTGAAACTGCAGAGGTAAGTGGCAGTGGTGCAAAGGTTGGCAGTGCTTTATATGTTGCGATGCCTCGACCTTTTATTTTTAACGTACCAGGTGCAAGTCGTGACCGTATTGTGCAAATAAAAGTGCAATTATTAGTGCGCGGTGATGTGAATGAAGAAACGGCCAAAAAGCATATTCCACTAATTGAAGGTACATTGCTTGGTGTGTTTTCAACCACCACCGCAGATGAACTGGGCACTAGCGAAGGAAAAGAAACCCTGCGTGTAGCAGCGCTTGATAAAGTACAAGCGGCGTTAATGGACGTAGAGGGAAGTAAAGTAATCGAGCGGGTGTTGTTTACCGGCTTTGTAATGCAATAAGGGGTCAGCGTGAGCGATTTATTATCCCAAGATGAAATCGATGCCCTGTTGCATGGTGTCGATGAAGTCGAAGAGGAGGATCTACAGGACGGTGATGATGGCAGCGGTAATACGCTACAATACGATTTTTCTTCACAAGATCGTATTGTTCGTGGTCGCATGCCGACTCTGGAGATTGTGAACGAACGATTTGCTCGACACATGCGAATTAGCTTGTTTAATATGATGCGCCGCACTGCTGAGGTTTCTATCAATGGCGTACAAATGATAAAGTTTGGTGAATATATCCACACTTTATTTGTTCCTACCAGTCTTAACATGGTGCGCTTTCGTCCTCTTAAAGGTACTGGATTAATCACCATGGAAGCACGGTTAGTGTTTATCTTGGTTGATAACTTTTTTGGTGGCGATGGTCGCTATCATGCGAAAATAGAAGGTCGTGAATTTACGCCTACTGAGCGCCGTATTGTACAAATGCTATTAAAAATAATCTTTGAAGATTACAAAGAAGCATGGGCGCCGGTAATGGACGTGTCTTTTGAATATCTTGATTCAGAAGTTAATCCAGCAATGGCGAATATCGTCAGCCCCACCGAAGTAGTAGTGATCAGTTCATTCCATATTGAGCTGGATGGCGGTGGCGGAGATTTCCATATCGCATTGCCGTATTCAATGCTTGAACCTATTCGTGAATTACTCGATGCTGGTGTGCAATCAGATACTGAAGATACCGATTTACGTTGGAGCAAAGCCTTACGTGATGAAATTATGGATGTTGAAGTTGAAATATCAACACAACTGCTTGAAGTTGATTTAACCTTAGCGCAAATTATGGAGCTTAAGGCTGGGGATATTATTCCTGTTGAAATGCCAGAGCACATAACGGTGTTTGTCGAAGAGCTGCCGACCTTTAGGGCGAAAATGGGTCGTTCTCGTGATAACGTTGCGCTGCAAATTAGTGAAAAAATTAGACGTCCTGAATCAGTCAAATCAGAGTTGCATGTCTTTACAAAAGGTGGCAAAAAGCTTGATTCAGATGCGGAATTAGCAGAACTAGAAGATGATCTACACCTTTCAGAAGGCGTAGATTTAGACTGGTAAGAGAATTAAAAGGTTTAATAGTATGAGTGATGACCAAGATACAATGGACGAATGGGCGGCTGCTTTAGCCGAAGCCGAAGGAACCGACAGTTCTGACGGTGCCAAAGTAACTGAACTTGACGAGTTAAGTGATACTAGACATGAAATGAGTGGCGAAGAAAAACGCAAACTCGATACAATTTTAGATATCCCGGTAACTATTTCGATGGAAGTTGGGCGTTCAAAAATCAATATTCGTAACTTACTTCAGCTTAACCAAGGTTCAGTTGTTGAACTTGATCGTGTTGCCGGTGAACCACTGGATGTATTAGTTAATGGTACATTGATAGCGCACGGTGAAGTCGTCGTAGTTAATGATAAATTTGGTATCCGCCTCACTGACGTGATCAGCCAAGTTGAACGGATCAAAAAGCTGCGATGAGCAGTTGGCTTTTTTTATCGACTGCAGCAAGCTCAGCACTGCCCGCAGCGACACCTATGGGCGACTTACTCTCAATGGTAATGTCTTTAATCATGGTGCTAGTACTGATTGTGGTACTGGCATTTTTGGTTAAAAAACTAAACCCCAATTTAGCAAATACCGACGAATTTAAAGTGGTGCGTAGTTTACCATTAAGTGCGCGAGAGCGATTAATGGTCGTCGAAATTGATAATTGTCAGCATTTATTAGGTGTAACGCCGCATAGTATTAACTACCTGCATAAATTAGAAACCCCGTTAACAGAAAAAGAGTTGCCAGCCCTAGCACAACGTTTTGGCAAGCTATTAAACCCACAAACTAACCACATTAAAAAGAATTAATAATATGACTAAGTGGCTGCTTATACTTTTTGCATTAGTTTTTATTCCCTCAGTTAACGCCGAAGGCATTGAAGCGCTAAGTATTACGACTAATCCAGATGGCTCGCAAGATTACTCTGTAACCTTGCAAGTACTGGCTATTATGACCGCGTTGAGCTTTATACCCGCTGCGGTGATCATGATGACCTCATTTACTCGCATTATTGTAGTACTGGCTATTTTACGCCAAGCAATTGGTTTGCAACAAACACCATCGAATCAAATATTGTTAGGTATGTCGCTATTTCTAAGTATTTTTATAATGACGCCGGTTTATCAAAAAGTGAATCAGCAAGCCATTGAGCCATATTTAAATGAGCAGGTGACCTCGATTCAAGCGCTTGAACTTGCCAAAGAGCCGATGAAGGAATTCATGCTCTCACAGGTGCGCATAAAAGATTTAGAAACCTTCGCTAAAATTGCTGGGTATGACAAGTTAGACTCACCTGAAGCGACGCCATTAATTGTATTGATCCCCGCATTTATAACCAGTGAATTACAAACTGCATTTATTATTGGTTTTATGTTTTTTATTCCATTTTTGATAGTCGATTTAGTCGTTGCGTCAGTTTTAATGGCCATGGGTATGATGATGCTCTCGCCGATGATTGTGTCTATGCCGTTTAAAATTATGTTGTTTGTACTTGTCGATGGCTGGAGTTTAGTAATGGGCACTTTAGCGAAGAGTTTTGGCTTAGGTACTTGATATGGCAATACAATACTTTGCCTACAAAGGTTAGGAGGGGACCATGGAACCGGAAATTTTTGTTGACATACTTAGCGATTCTTTGTTTTTAGTTATTAAGTTAGTCTCCGCAATTGTGGTACCAGGTTTATTAGTGGGTTTAGTGGTTGCCGTTTTTCAAGCTGCTACATCAATCAATGAACAAACATTAAGCTTTTTGCCGCGCTTATTAATTACCATCAGTGCGTTAATTGCTGGAGGGCATTGGTTAACGCAAGAGTTAATGGATTTTTTCACTCGTTTAGTGCTTATCATCCCAGAGATAGCAGGCTAGTATGGAGTTTCCTTTTTCAGTCATTATTCAGTGGCTGAGTGACTTTTTGTTACCACTAGTACGGATCAGCTCGATGATTATGATCATGGCGGGGCTGGGTGCTAAAAATGTGCCTACGCGGATCAAGATGGGTCTAGCGGTAATGATTACCTTTTTAGTTGTACCAGTACTTCCGCCTGCGACATTTAATAACTTATTCTCTTTTGAGATGATCTTGGTAGTTATTCAACAAATGTTAATCGGTGTTGCGATAGGTTTTGCTTCTGTATTGATGTTGAATACTTTTGTGTTAGCAGGGCAAATATTAGCAATGCAAACTGGTCTTGGTTTCGCCTCAGTTGTTGATCCCTCTAATGGTATGAGTGTGCCTGCTGTTGGGCAGTTTTATTTGATTCTAGCCACGCTATTATTCTTTGTATTTAATGGCCATTTAATGATGATCCAAATGGTAGTGCATAGCTTTGAAGTGCTGCCAATCGACGGTAATTGGTGGGCGGTTGATCATTATTGGGACATAGTGACGTGGGGCGGCTGGATGTTTACTACCGCCTTGGTGCTATCTTTGGCGCCTTTAACAGCTATGCTGGTGATTAATATGTCGTTTGGTGTGATGACCCGTGCAGCACCGCAGTTAAACATTTTTTCAATCGGTTTTCCGTTTACCTTGGTTGCAGGTTTAGTCATTATTTGGGCAACCTTAGGTAACTTTGTTACTCAATTTGAATTTCAATGGTTAAAAATGATTGAGTTAATGTGTACTTTAGTTGGTTGTTCCCCATAGGAGAGAGTGATGGCTGAAGATTCAGGTCAAGAAAAA
The DNA here is from genome assembly GCF_052850545.1 of Pseudoalteromonas sp. 1181_04. Lineage (NCBI taxonomy): Bacteria > Pseudomonadati > Pseudomonadota > Gammaproteobacteria > Alteromonadales > Pseudoalteromonadaceae > Pseudoalteromonas > Pseudoalteromonas sp. 1181_04. The sequence goes on along the minus strand of NZ_VXCS01000020.1, from coordinate 73,874 downwards.
ACCGAAGAACCCACGGGGAAAAAAGTAAGCGACGCGAAAAAGAAAGGTCAAGTTGCGCGCTCAAAAGAGCTTGGCACCATGTTTGTACTTATTTTTTCAGCCATTTCATTACTTATGTACGGACCTGAGATTGGCAAGGGACTGTATAATATAATGGGTCGCATGCTCAGCTTGAACCGTAATGAAACGTACGATACCACTAAAATGTTTTCTGTGTGGGGAGCGGTGGCCGATGCGCTAGTGTTTCCGATGGCGATGTTTGTGTTTATTATTGTGCTGGCGGGTATCATAGGTAATACCTTGTTAGGTGGTTTTAACTTTAGTTGGGAGGCGGCAGCACCTAAAGCCAGTAAAATGTCACCAGCAAAAGGTATAAAGCGGATGTTAGGTCCACAAGCGGGCGTCGAGTTGGTGAAATCGATTTTAAAGTTTGTGGTAGTAGCTGGCTTTGCTATCTTTTTGATCAACACCTTCTTTGATGAAATTCTTCATCTGAGTATTGAAAGTGCGCCGGGCAATATCATTCATGCCTTAGAGATACTCGCATGGATGTTTTTAGGACTGACCTGCACCTTAACCATTATTGCTGCGATTGATGCGCCATATCAAAGTCATAAACATCACAAAGAATTAAAAATGACTCTGCAAGAAGTCAAAGATGAATATAAAAATTCTGAAGGTGATCCGCAAATTAAAGCGCGTATAAGACAAACGCAAAGACAAATGTCGCAGCGACGCATGATGCAGGATGTGCCAGATGCCGATGTAGTTGTCACCAACCCTACTCATTACTCTGTGGCATTAAAGTACGACACAGAGCGCGCTGGCGCGCCGATAGTCGTTGCCAAAGGCATTGATGAGATGGCGATGCAAATTAGGAAAATAGCCATTGGTAACGAGGTACCCATCCTTGAATCCCCCATGCTAACTCGAGCACTGTATCATACCGCCGAAGTAGGAGAGCAAATCCCTGACCAACTATTTACTGCAGTCGCACAAGTTTTAGCTTATGTATTTCAGCTTAAACGCTTTCAAAAAGGCCGTGGTAAACGCCCTACAAAATTGAATAAAACACTCCCAATTCCAGATGCCTATAAGTATTGATTTGAATAATCAGTATTCTTTTAAGCTAGTAATTAATAACTTGGAATAGTTATTGCAAATTCCGTTTAGTGTCAATTTTTTGAAATTGTAGAATTATGGAATTTAAAGCTGTATTACAACAACTTAATAAAGATAAAAAAGAGTATTTAAAAGGTGTTGGTACACCTTTGCTGGTGCTCGCTGCGTTGGGTATGGTGATTTTACCGTTACCGCCATTTTTACTCGACATTCTTTTCTCGTTTAATATAGCTTTAGCATTAGTGGTGTTGTTAGTGACAGTTTACACCATGAAGCCTGTTGAATTTGGTATGTTTCCAGCAGTGCTATTGATTGCAACGATTATGCGTTTGGCACTAAATGTTGCCAGTACCCGGGTGGTGCTGCTTGAAGGTCATAACGGTGGTGATGCCGCAGGTAAAGTTATTGAAGCTTTTGGTTCAGTGGTAATTGGTGGCAACTACGCGGTTGGTTTAGTGGTGTTTTTGATTTTGATTATCATCAACTTTGTGGTAATCACCAAAGGTGCAGGCAGGATCTCTGAAGTATCGGCACGCTTTACCTTAGATGCGATGCCAGGCAAACAAATGGCCATTGATGCTGACTTGAATGCGGGTTTTATTAGTGCAGAGCAAGCACGAGATCGCCGTGAAGAAGTCACCCGTGAAGCGGACTTTTATGGCTCTATGGATGGTGCGAGCAAGTTTGTAAAAGGTGATGCGATTGCTGGTATTGTAATACTGATCATCAATATTGTTGGCGGCTTGTTTGTTGGTATGATCCAGCATGATTTAAGCTTTGGCAACGCCATGGAAGTGTATACTTTGCTGACCATTGGTGATGGCTTAGTCGCACAATTACCATCATTACTGTTATCAATTGGCACTGCAATTGTTGTTACTCGTCAAAATGAATCGCTCAATATGGGCGATCAATTTAAGAAACAACTCGGTAACGAGAAATCATTATTTATCGCCTCGGGTATTTTAATCGTGATGGGTTTAGTACCGGGTATGCCACATTTTGCTTTTTTAAGTCTTGGTGCATTACTTGGTTACTTAGCGTATTACACCCAGCAAAATAAGCTAAAAGAAGCAGCAGCAAAAGAAGCAGAAGCTACCAATGGTGGTGCAACAGGCACTGGTGTTGCTAACAAGCAAGAGCAAAAAGAGCTAGGTTGGGATGATGTACAACAAGTTGATGTAATTGGCCTTGAAGTTGGCTATCGCTTAATTCCATTAGTTGATCAATCACAAGGTGGCGAACTATTAAACCGGATCAAAGGGGTACGTAAAAAGTTATCTCAAGAACTTGGTTTTTTAATTCCACCGGTGCATATTCGCGATAACTTAGAGTTAGACCCAAATGCATACAGAATTACCATGATGGGTGTTTCAAGTGGTGAGGGGGAGCTTAAGCACGGTGATGAGTTGGCTATTAATCCTGGCCAAGTATTTGGTCCAATAAAAGGCATTGCTACTAAAGATCCGGCCTTTGGTCTAGACGCTATTTGGATCAAACCAGATCAAAAAGATGAAGCACAATCACTCGGTTATACCGTGGTTGATGCAGCAACAGTGGTAGCAACGCATATTAGTCAGTTACTAACTAACAGCGCGGCCTTGTTACTCGGCCACGAGGAAGTGCAAAATCTATTAGATATGCTGGCAAAAAGTCATCCTCGTTTAGTTGAAGGGCTAGTGCCAGATATTTTACCACTAACAGCAATTGTTAAAGTATTACAAAATTTATTAAATGAAGGCGTTGCTATTCGCGATATGCGTTCAATTGTACAAACCCTTGTTGAGTATGGCCCTCGAAGCCAAGATCCTGATGTATTAACCGCAGCAGTGCGAATTTCACTGCGCAGATTAATTGTTCAAGACGCGGTTGGAATGTCATCAGAAATCCCTGTCATAACCTTGGCGCCTGAGTTGGAACAGATGTTGCATCAGTCACTACAAAATGCAGGCGACGAAGGTGCCGGAATAGAGCCAGGACTTGCAGAGCGACTTCAACAATCATTAAATGAAGCGCATCAAAACCAAGAAATGGCCGGTGAACCTTCGATATTGCTAACGTCAGGAATGTTACGCACTGTGTTATCTCGTTTTGTTAAGTACACCATTCCAGGATTGCGAGTGATGTCTTATCAAGAGGTACCAGACGAAAGACAGATCAAGATTGTCAGCTCAGTAGGCCAATAATCGGATTTTAAAGGGGTTGAACCATGAAAATAAAACGTTTTTTTGCTAAAGATATGCGCACCGCACTGAAAGAAGTTAAAGATGAACTCGGTGTAGATGCTGTAATCATGTCAAATAAAAAATTAGCCAATGGGGTAGAGATTGTTGCCGCCGTTGATTATGAAAAAGCAGCCCCGAAAGCACCTGCACAAGCACATGTTGCTACGGCACAAGCACAAACAAATGCTAACTTTGTTAAACCTGCGCCACAACGTTCACAGCCTGAGCCGCAAGCTGCGGTAGCTGATAGCTTACAAGCATTATTAGAGCGCCAATCACCGCGTCCACGTTCACCTGAGCTTGCATCGATGTTTAGCCAGTCAGGGATTGATACATCAACTCAGTATCAACCACAGCAACAACATCAAGCACAGCAAACTCGCCATGAACCACAAGCACATAATGATTTTGCTCGTCGCGATACTGCGTCGCGTCCACAAACGCAAGCACATAGCTTAGGTTTTGATGATGATCTAGAAAGTGGTTTTGATGATTTAGATACTCCGATGCCAACAAAAAGTGCACCCAAAACAGATGAAATTACCGCTATGCGTGATGAAATGGCAGCGATGCGTCAATTACTTGAGTATCAAGTATCTGGCTTGATGCAACAAGATTTAGCGCGTCGCGACCCTACTCGCGCATGCATGATCGATCGTTTAGTCGGAATGGGTATTGACAGTGAAGTTGCAGAGCAAATGGCCTGTTTTATTCCCGATGATGTGTCACGTCAGCAAGCATGGCAAGCGCTATTGCAAATGGTTGAAAACCAAATGCATACTACAAATAATGAAATACTACGCCAAGGCGGCGTATATGCACTTGTTGGCCCTACTGGGGTTGGTAAAACTACAACCGTGGCAAAACTTGCAGCCCTTGGCGCACAAAAATATGGCGCAGATAAAGTTGCGCTTATTACCACTGATACTTACCGTATTGGCGCTTATGAACAGCTTGCTACTTATGGCCGAATCATCGGTTGTGGTGTAAAACAAGTTAAAGATGCCAATGAATTAGCAGAAGTTTTATATCATTTACGAAATAAGCGTCTAGTATTAATAGATACAGCGGGAATGAGCCAACGTGATTTACGTTTAACTGAGCAGTTAAATACACTAATGCGTAATCAACGTGTCGATATTCGCAATTATTTAGTGCTCAGTGCGACCGCACAAATTAATGTTTTACAAGAAACCGTAAGACACTTTAAGAAGGTACAATTAAGTGGCTGTATTTTCACTAAATTAGACGAATCATTAAGTTTAGGTGAGATTATTAGTATAGCGATTCAAAATCGCCTTCCAATAGGGTATCTTACTAACGGTCAGCGCGTTCCAGAGGACATTCGGGTCGCCAATGCAGAGAAATTAGTAAAAAAAGCAGAACAATTGTATTTAAAAAGAACAAAAGCACAACATTCACGACGCCAAGCAGTAGCGTCAAGCACAGTAGGGATGTATGATTAACACAGTATTAGATCAAGCAAGTGGCCTGCGTAAAATGAGTCAAAACAATAATAACGGCGTTAAAGTTATCGCTGTAACAGGTGGCAAAGGTGGCGTAGGGAAAACTAACGTCTCACTTAACACTGCGATTGCGTTGGGTCAGCTCGGAAACCGAGTGTTAGTACTGGATGCCGATTTGGGTTTAGCAAATTGTGATGTGATGTTAGGACTTAGGGTAGAGCGTAATCTATCTCATGTACTATCAGGTGAATGCGAGCTCGATGAAATTTTAGTTGAAGGGCCTGCAGGAATTAAAATAGTACCAGCGACGTCAGGCTCACAAAGTATGGTGGAACTTTCACCATCAGAACATGCTGGTTTAATTCGCGCTTTTAGTGAATTAAATACCGAATTTGATATATTAATTGTTGATACTGCTGCTGGTATCTCTGACATGGTATTAAGTTTTTCGCGCGCAGCGCAAGATGTCATGGTAGTAGTATGTGATGAACCGAGCTCAATAACTGATGCTTATGCATTAATCAAAGTATTGAGTCGTGAGCACGGTGTGTATAAATTTAAAATCGTTGCTAATATGGTGCGCAGCATGCGTGAAGGCCAGGAACTATTTGCTAAGCTCTCAAAAGTAACGGATCGCTTTTTGGATGTCTCAATGGAATTGGTAGCAACAGTCCCGTATGATGAAAATATGCGTAAAGCAACTCGTCGTCAGAAAGTGATTGTTGATTTATTTCCAAGTTCCCCAGCAGCAATAGCATTTAAAACATTAGCGACAAAAGCAGTTAAATGGCCTATACCTAATCAACCATCTGGTCATTTAGAATTTTTCATAGAAAAATTAGTAAACGGCTAACTATGACGGCATCGGTGAATAAAGCGATGGGATATCAATCGACACAAAATTTAAATGTGATTGTTGAGCGACATGCTTCCTTAGTCAAAAAAGTGGCTTGTCATTTAATCGCTCGTTTACCCGCGAGTGTGCAACTCGATGATTTGATTCAATCGGGGATGATAGGGTTAATTGAAGCATCAAAGAACTTTGATGCGACTAAAGGTGCAAGCTTTGAAACCTTTGCAGGCATTCGTATCCGTGGTGCGATGCTGGATGAAATGCGCCGAGGTGATTGGGCTCCACGCTCAGTGCACCGTAATAGCCGCAGAGTCGCTGAAGCGATTAGTGAGCTAGAAAGCAGCCTGAATCGAGAACCTAAAGACAGTGAAGTTGCTGAAAAACTTGATATTACGCTAGATGAGTACCATCATATTCTTAGTGATGTAAATTCAAGTAAAGTGTTAGGTATAGAAGACTTAGGGGTAGATGAAGATGTTATCACACCAGTGGGACATGATTTAGCACTGGACAAGCCCTTTAATAACGTTAAAAATGAACGCTTTAATCAATCATTATTAACAGCTATACAATCTTTACCTGAACGAGATGGGTTAGTATTGTCGCTGTATTATAACGATGAAATGAATTTAAAAGAGATTGGACATATACTCGATGTAAGTGAATCGCGTGTGAGTCAGATACATGGTCAGGCGATGATTAAGCTCAAAGCAAAAATCAATGACTGGATTAATTAGTAGTAAGTAAATATAGGTTCAGACCTCACCGGAGGATGTTTTGGATAAAAACATGAAAATTCTTGTTGTTGATGATTTTTCGACGATGAGACGTATTATCAAAAATCTGTTAAGAGATTTGGGTTTTACAAATGTACAAGAAGCTGACGATGGCTCAACAGCTTTACCGATGTTGCAGAATCAAGAATTTGATTTTGTAGTTACAGATTGGAACATGCCTGGCATGCAAGGAATCGATCTCTTGCGCGCTATTAGGGCCGATGACAGCCTGAAACACATTCCTGTTTTAATGGTAACAGCAGAAGCTAAAAAAGAACAAATTGTTGCTGCTGCACAAGCTGGTGTTAACGGTTATATCGTTAAACCATTTACAGCTGCAACACTGAAAACCAAATTGGAAAAAGTGTTTGAGCGTTTAGGTTAAATAAATAGGAGAGGCTTATGTCAGCACCTGCTGCGCCTCAGATCAGTTTAGAACAAGCCCGTCAGCTTGTGGTTTACCTTGAAAACGGTGAACAAGATAAAGCTGATCAGTTAATTATTGATGCGGCGTCAAAAGAGCAATCAGAATTATTTGCCGAAGTAGGCAAACTTACGCGTCAGCTTCATGATGCGTTGAAAAATTTTGAGCTTGATACACGTTTAGCTGATTTGACCAAAGATGCACTACCCGACGCGAAGCAGCGTCTTAACTATGTTATGGAAATGACCGAAAACGCTGCTAATAAAACCATGGATGCTGTAGAAGCAAGTTTACCCATTGCCCAACAGCTTGCAGATGACATTTCAGACATTAAACCCACTTGGGATCGTTTAATGAATCGTGAAATCGAGCTAGGTGAATTTAAAACACTTTGCCATAGCTTAGATAAGTTCATGAATAGCTCGCAAACTAAAACGGATGAGTTGCAAGGACTCATGACCAATGTGTTAATGGCACAAGATTTTCAAGATTTAACCGGTCAAGTGATCCGTCGGGTTATCGAGCTTGTTAGAGAAGTCGAAGACAGCTTGATCCACTTGTTGACAGCATTTGGCAGCCAAGATGATAGCGAAACAAAAACAATAGCACCAGTCATTGAAAAACCGCCTGCTGAAAATACACTTGCAGGCCCTGAAGGGCCAATTATTGATAAAGAATCTCGTGATGATGTTGTCTCAGGACAAGATGATGTTGATGATTTATTATCAAGCTTGGGCTTCTAAGAGGAGAAAACTGCATGAGCTTTGAAGTCGATGAAGATATTTTACAAGATTTTCTAGTAGAGGCTGGAGAAATTCTTGAGCTTTTGTCAGAACAGCTGGTGGAGCTTGAAAATAACCCAGATGATACCGAATTACTCAATGCAATTTTCCGTGGTTTTCATACGGTAAAAGGCGGCGCAGGCTTTTTAAGCATGACTGAACTAGTCGATGCTTGCCATGGTGCAGAGAACGTTTTCGATTTATTGCGTCAAGGTGTTCGTAAGGTTAATTCCGAACTGATGGACGTGATCTTGCAAGCACTCGATACTATCAACGAAATGTTTGCGACTATCCAAAGTAGAGAAAAACCAGAACCAGCAAATCCAGAATTACTCGCTGTTTTACATAAATTGGGGCTGCCGCCAACGGCTGAAGAATTAACTGGCAGTGCTGAACCTGCAGGCGATATCCCTGTTGTTGATGCTGATGATATTTTAGATGATTCTGACGATCCATTTGCGCTAGACTCATTATTTGATGGTCAAGTTGATAGCGATCAAAAAGATGTTCAAATCGATGAGATAACAGAAGATGAATTTGAGAGTCTGCTTGATGAGCTCCACGGACAAGGGAAAAGTCCTATAACGCCAACAACCACTGTCAGCAATGAATCATCAAATAGTGATATTACTGATGATGAATTTGATAATTTATTGGATGAATTGCACGGTATTGGTAGCTTCGGTCTAGTAAGTAATAAAGATACTGCAGGCACCGAAAGTGCTGCGCCTAAACCGACCCAAGCACCTTCAGCATCGACGAAAAGTAATGGTCCAGATGAAATCAGCGATGATGAATTTGAAGCTTTACTTGATGAATTACATGGTAAAGGCAGCGCGCCACAAGCGGTCGCTGAGACTGAGCCAGCACCCGCTAAAAAAGCACCAACACCTGCACCTGCACCTGTTGCCGCAGCTAAGCCAGTGCCCAAACCAGCAGTGTCTGAGCCTGTGAAAGCAGCTGAAAAATCCGCACCAGCTCCAGCGACAGCTGTTGCTAAAAAACCAGCTCCTCCACAAGCTGATACGACGGTGCGTGTTGATACAAAACGCCTAGATCAAATAATGAACATGGTTGGTGAACTGGTATTGGTTCGCAATCGTTTAGTCAGTTTAGCAACCAATACTGAAAGTGAAGCGATGGGTAAAGCCATTTCGAATCTTGATGTAGTAACCGCAGACTTGCAAGGTGCGGTAATGAAAACGCGGATGCAACCGATCAAGAAAGTGTTTGGTCGTTTTCCTCGCGTAGTCCGTGATTTAGCCCGCAGTTTGAGAAAAGACATTAACTTACTGCTCGTGGGTGAAGAAACCGATTTAGATAAAAACTTAGTTGAGGCACTGGCAGATCCTTTAGTCCACTTGGTGCGCAACTCGGTTGACCATGGTATTGAAATGCCTGATGTGCGTGAAGCGGCAGGTAAGTCAAGAACTGGGACTGTTACTTTATCAGCATCGCAAGAGGGTGATCATATTTTGCTCACCATTCGTGATGATGGTGCAGGTATGGACCCTGAAAAACTGAAAAAAATAGCAATCAATAAAGGGGTGCTTGATCACGAGCAAGCAGCTCGACTATCTGATACAGAAGCCTATAACCTTATTTTTGCACCAGGCTTTTCCACCAAAGAACAGATCTCTGATATTTCGGGTCGTGGTGTGGGTATGGATGTGGTGAAAACCAAAATTACCCAACTAAATGGTTCTGTGAGTATTCAATCTGAGCTAGGTGTAGGCACAATCCTAGAAATTAAAGTACCGTTAACGTTGGCTATTTTGCCGACATTGATGGTGGTTGTCGGTGAGCAAACATTTGCATTACCACTGGCTGGTGTTAATGAAATATTCCACCTAGATCTAACTAAAACGAATGTAGTTGATGGTCAATTAACCATTATTGTTCGTAAGAAAGCACGACCGTTGTTTTATTTAGAACATTGGTTAGTTAAAGGTGCTGACAGATCATTACGCAAAGCTCAAGGCCATGTTGTAATTGTACAAATTGGTACGCAACAAGTTGGTTTTGTAGTGGATTCATTGATTGGTCAAGAAGAAGTTGTTATTAAACCGCTTGATGCTTTACTACAAGGAACACCTGGTATGGCAGGTGCAACGATCACGTCTGACGGTGGTATAGCGCTGATCTTAGATGTTCCAAACCTGTTAAAACACTACGCAGGTTAGGCCAATTCTTATCTTATTGTGAGGGCTAAATATGGCTCTCACAGATAAAATTTAACAAGAGTATGCCAATGGCAGTTAAAGTTTTAGTTGTTGATGATTCAAGTTTCTTTCGCCGCAGAGTGAGCGAAATACTCGAGCAAGATAAGGATATCGAAGTAATTGGTTTTGCGGTAAATGGCCGAGAAGCGGTCGATAAAACAAATCAACTTCGTCCAGATGTAATCACCATGGATGTTGAAATGCCCGTGCTTGATGGCATTAGTGCTGTAAAAGAAATCATGGCAGCAAATCCAACCCCTATTCTGATGTTCTCCTCACTGACTCGTGATGGCGCAACAGCAACCTTAGACGCACTTGATGCGGGTGCTCTAGATTTTTTACCGAAAAAATTTGAAGATATTGCTCGTAATAATGAAGATGCGATTAAGTTATTACAAAATAAAGTAAAAGAAATTGGACGCAAGCGTCTTTCGCGCTTTAGTCGGCCGACAACGCCTCCTGCATCGGCACCAATACCTCCCGTTTCTGCAGGTACAACAAGTCGCCCTGCGATAACTCAACCAGATCGAAGCTTTAACCGGAGCGCTGCACCTGCGACTAATATTGCAGCTAACACTCGCGCTTCAGGAAAGAAATATCAAATAGTTGCAATAGGTACTTCAACGGGAGGACCTGTTGCACTGCAAACAATTCTGACTCAGTTGCCCGCTAATTTTCCGCACCCTATTTTGTTAATACAGCATATGCCAGCTGCGTTTACGCCAGCATTTGCCGCACGTTTAAACGGCTTGTGCAAAATAAAAGTAAAAGAAGCACAACAAGGCGACCGATTAATGCCAGGCGTCGCGTATCTAGCGCCGGGCGGTCAACAAATGTTGATTGAGGGACGGGCTGGCAATCGCACTTTACGTGTTTTTGAAGACGATAGTGCCCGGATCACCTATAAACCAAGTGTTGATGTTACTTTTGCAAGTACAGCCAAATCGTTCCAAGGTGATGTATTAGCTGTGGTACTTACAGGCATGGGCGCAGATGGAAGAGACGGTGCAAGAATGCTTAAACAAGCCGGCGCTACTATTTGGGCACAAGATGAAAAAACCAGTGTGGTATATGGTATGCCACAAGCGGTTGCTAACGCAGGGTTATCATCGGCAAGCATTGCGCTTGAAGACGTTGCTAATCGGTTAGTTCGAGAGATTGGTTGTGGATAAGTTGTCGTTTCTAGGCCTGTTCGTTGCACTTTTGGCGATTGGTTATGGCTACTCACTAGAAGGCGGTGTTGTGAGTGCTTTATTTAATGGCCCGGCATTAATCATTGTGTTGGGCGGTACGTTAGGTGCTGTAATGCTACAAACACCAGCAAGTACGTTTAATAAAGCATTAAGAATAAGCCACTGGGTATTTTTCCCACCAAGTTACGATATCAACAGAGCAATTGAGCAAGTTAAAAGTTGGTCACAAAAAGCCCGCCAAGAAGGGTATTTAGCACTTGAAGAAATAGCGTTAACCCATCCGGATCCATATGTTGCCAAAGGCTTGAGTTTACTGATTGATGGCAACAGTGAGCAAAAACTCAGAGAAACACTAGAAATTGATTTGTTGCTAGAAAGAGAACGGCTGCTTGAAGCCAGTCGAGTTTATGAGGCGTTGGGCGGTTACAGTCCTACCATCGGTATATTAGGCGCAGTGCTTGGTCTGATCCAAGCGATGTCATTTATCACTGAACCTGAAAAGTTAGGTGCAGGGGTTGCGACTGCTTTTCTTGCCACCATTTATGGGGTTGGCTTAGCAAATTTATTGTTTTTACCTATGGCTAACAAGCTCAAACAACAAGTAGAACAAAAGATGCTGTTTCATGAGTTATTAGCTGAAGGAATTATTGCCATGAGCCAAGGTGATAGCCCTGTCAATATTGAGCTGAAACTTGAAGCGTATCGTGTAGAGCGTCCAAGTCAGCTTCAAGAATAATTATTATGATGCGCCGTCGACTTCGTCACTCATCGACCAAAAGTCAGCATACAGAACGTTGGCTAGTGTCGTACGCTGATTACATGACTATTATGTTTGCATTCTTTGTAGTGATGTATGCGATTGCGATTAATAAAGAAGAAAGCTTCCAAATTTTATCTGATTCGCTGGAGCAGGTTTTTGACAAGTCAGCTCGTCAGTATAGTCAAGAGGGTCAAGGCGTGACGGGGACCGGTTTATTAACCGATAGAGTGACTCCTGAAAACGAACTACTGTTTGGTGAAAGTATTCAAAAGCAAGAAGCTGGCCCAGAGTTACTGGATGGACAAAGCGATACCAGTAATATAAAACAAAAACACTTAGGCAAACCTTTAGATAGCTTATTAACTAAATTACAATCAGCCTTGATCGATGAAATACGCGATGGCGAAGCAAGTTTAGAGTTGCACCAAGACTGGTTGATCATTGAATTAAGCTCAGGAATGTTATTTTCCAGTGGCAGTGCTGTGGCGCATCAACGCGCGAAAGCAGTGATAAAATTAGTAAACGATATTATTGCCCCAGTAGATAACTACGTCAGAGTGCGTGGTTATACCGATAATGAAACCATTCATAATGAAATGTTTCGTTCTAATTGGGAGCTATCTGTTGCAAGAGCGACCTCGATTTTAGTCGAACTTGATGCATTAGGTATCAACCCTGCGCGCATGGCCATTGAAGGATATGGACAGTATTCACCTTTTGCTGATAATGATACAGAGCAAGGACGTGCTGAAAATCGTAAAGTAGTCGTTGCATTATCAAAATATGGTTTGCCACCCAAGCCCATTGTTACAACCGAGCAACCAGCAACAGAAACTGAAGCAGAGCAACCAATTGAGTTGCCAAGTGATGACAACACTATTAAAGTGATCCAACTCCCACACGGTGGTATAAGAATTACAACGCGCAACGAACAAAAATAAGGTGTGATGTGAAAATTTGGACGGTAGCAAATCAAAAAGGTGGAGTAGGGAAGACGACCACGGCTGTGAGCTTAGCTGGTATATTAGCGCTGCAAGGAAAGCGAGTATTACTGATTGATACCGATCCTCATGCATCTTTAACGTATTACTTTGGCATTGATTCAGAAGATTTAGAAGTCAGTGTATATGATATATTTGCCCGTGGAAACAGCATGGCAAGTGAAGAAATATTGCAAGCTTTGTGTCCATCGAACATAGATAACTTAGATATTCTTCCTGCAACGATGGCAATCGCGACACTTGACCGCAGTATGGGTAATAAGACCGGAATGGGGCTTATCTTAAAAAAAGCTTTAGCAAAAATTAGTGAGCATTATGATTACGCTATTTTAGACTGTCCGCCAGTGTTAGGTGTATTAATGGTTAACGCATTGGCTGCAAGTGAGCGCATTTTAGTGCCAGTACAAACTGAGTTTTTAGCACTCAAAGGACTAGACCGAATGATGCGGACCATGGAATTAATGCAAAGCTCGCAATCAAAGCAGTATCAATATACCATTATCCCTACAATGTATGATAAGCGCACTAATGCATCCCTTGAAGCATATAAGACATTACAGCAAACGTACCAAGAAAAAGTATGGCCAGGGGTAATACCCGTAGATACTAAGTTCCGTGATGCAAGTTTAGCTCAACAAGTACCGATTCAGTATTGTCCACGCTCAAGAGGTGTTTATGCTTATCGCGCATTACTCGATTATTTGATTGAACAAGGTTAATGAATGAGTAAGCAATTATTTGCTAATGAAAAAGTAATGACCCAGTACTTGGGGGCTTTACTGTGCGAAGACGATGAGTCAACAGACTTACACCCGGTTGCAAAATTACTCGAACAAGTTCCATCCACAGAAAGTAGCAATAAAATGCCACTCAAGGCGTCGCAGCAAACCATTGTGCAGCCAAACGCACTTGATGAGCCAAAGACTAGTATTGAGGAAGAAATACCCGCGCCCCTTGAGAAACCACAGATCCAAGCTAATATCAAAGATATAGCTAAAGTGAGTGAACAGCTAAATGTTGCTGAAGCTAAAACTCCTGTACAGCGTCAAGAAGATTATTTTGATGGTGAGTTTCAGGCGTTATTCTTTGAAGTGGCTGGGCTTACCCTCGCAGTACCATTAAAAGCATTAGGTGGTATTCATCAATTAGGTGAAGTTAATCAGCTTTTTGGTAAACCCAAGTGGTTTAAAGGAGTGATGCTAAATCGTGATGAGAATCTTAATGTAGTTGATACAGCGCTTTGGGTGATGCCAGAAAAGTATACCCAAGAGTTAGAAGACAAATTAAACTACCAATACTTAATTACTTTAGGTAATAGCCAATGGGGATTGTTGGCTGAAAAGCTGGTTAATAACATTACACTACGCAGTGAAGATGTGAAATGGCGAGCTAAAAGTGGCAAGCGGCCTTGGCTTGCAGGTGTAATTAAAGAAAAAATGTGTGCCTTAATTGATGTGCAAAGCTTAGGTCAATTATTAGAGCAAGGTTTAGATAGCCGCGACCAGTAACGATATTCGGAGTAATAACATGAGTGAACAAAGATTATTATCAAGCAGTAAAAATACCGATGGCAATGATGAAGTATTGCAGTGGGTAACTTTTAAGCTTGAATCAGAAACCTATGGTGTGAATGTGATGCAAGTGCAAGAGATTTTGCGTTATACAGAAATTGCTCCAGTACCAGGTGCTCCAAGCTATGTTTTAGGGATTATTAATTTACGTGGCAATGTTGTAACAGTAATCGATACGCGTGCACGATTTGGTTTGATGTCTGCAGAAGCAACAGACAATTCACGAGTATTAATTATTGAAGCTGAAGAGCAAGTCATTGGTATCTTAGCCGACAGTGTAGCAGAAGTGGTTTATTTGCGTAGCTCAGAAATTGATAGTGCACCAAACATTGGTACTGAAGAAAGTGCCAAGTTTATTCAAGGTGTCAGTAATCGTGATGGTGAATTATTGATTTTAGTTGATTTAAATAAATTACTAAATGACGAAGAGTGGGATGAGTTGAGCGATTTATAACGCTTACGGAAAAACTATGTTGTTATACTCGTTGCTTGGAGTCTCAATTGTACTGGTGTTAGTATGCTTGGGACTAATTTTTATTAATAATAATAAGTACGCTGCAGCATTAAAAAGCAAAATACTGCAACTGCAAGAAACTCAACAACAGCTCAGTATTTTACGCAGTGAAGTCGCAGAAATGCGCACCGGTATGCTAAGTATTGGTAAGCGATTAGTCGCTGTAGAGCAGCGAAATCAAGAGTTAGCGCAATTACAAGATGCGCAAAAATATGACGATCCTGATGCGAAAATTTATTCTCGAGCAGTGAAAATGGTTGAACTAGGTGCCGATATTGAAGAGATCATACGAGAGTGTGAACTTCCGCGTGCCGAAGCAGAACTATTAATGTCGTTACATCATCAAAAGGGCGCTAATTAGCGCCTTTTACTTTTTACGCCTGAATATTTAACTTGCCTTGAAAGTCTTGCCAGCCTGGTGGGAATTTACCCCGCAGTACATATGAAAAAGCAATCAGTTCGGCAATCACATAATACAGTTCTCTTGGGATCTCTTCGCCAAGCTCTAAATGCGATAACGTTTTAGCCAATGCTTCATCTTTGTGGATCAAAATTCCTTTTTCTTCTGCAGCTTTAATGATCTCTTCTGCGAGCTCACCAAACCCTTTACTACTGACTGTAGGAGTACGACCGGCTTCGTAAACTAAACCAATTGCAGACTTATGTTTTGGTATCTCACTCATGGCTTAAACCTTAATATTAATAATGGCATGGGATTGATAAAAAGCTTGGTGTTGCGGCGCACCTTGGCTTAGCTTCATTTCACCAACTTGTAGGCCATGAGCTGTTAATTTATGACGCAAACTCTCAAGGTGCGGATGAGCCATTGCGGTGATATCTTGGCTTGAGGCAAGTAATTGACAATCGAGTGCTTTATCCATTAATTCAGCGGTGATCTGTAATTGGCCAAGCTCAGCGTAATCAAAATTAAGTCGCACAAACCAAACATTTTTAGCTTCGAGTTTATTTTGGCTTGGTTTTTTATATTGTCCTAATGAAATTTCTGTTTGTGCGGTTTCCGGTGGCAGTCGCATCGGCAGTAAAAATTGTACTAACGGATTATTATCAGGCTGCTGATTGATGGGGGTGCTGTTAATTTGGCTAATTGCAGTTTTTATTTGGCTCAGCTCAGCCGCTAAGGCTTGTGATTGTGGCTGTAGTAATTGTTCTTGCAGTTTCTGTGGGTTAGTTGCTTTAAAGTTAGGCACTAATACTTGTAATAAAGCATCAAGTGAGCTTTGACTGTTAAAATTCAACGCACTGATATTTGCTAAGCTTGGAGCCGCTAAAATCGCCACTGCCAAATGCTCAATAGATTGGCTAAAACTATTTTGCAGGGCACTAGTTGTTAAGCTTTCTGGACGCAAAACACTGAGTATTTCTCGTTGAATGGTTAACGGTTGCAACGATTGGCTGTCAATCATGCGGCTAAAAGCTTGATTGACTAGCCGATTTAAATCGACATTATCACTTACTTTGGTCGCTGCTAGTTTATTAATTTGTGAAGCGATATGCTGTTTATCGTAGTTTGCTGCTGATTTAAAATTAGGCAGCGGCTTTTCGATAGGCGTTTTTAAAAGTGATGCCAATAATTTGGCTTCCAGTGGCAAGCTAATCTGGCTGGCTGGCAAAGCGCTGGTTATCGGTCCTTTTAATAGTGCTTCTATATGTAAGTGAGTACTTGCTTTTAGATTGTCGTTGTTTAGCTGTGCTGTTAGAGATGCTACTTTGGTATCTACTCCTGCAGCAAAAGGTGGAGTTGTTTTTAATTTTTGCTGAGCATCGGCTATAACTGTTTTGGCGACAGCGCTATTATCACTGACATTGACAGTTGTACTATTGGTTTTGCTGGGTAGAACTTGTTCGGGACTGTGTGCTAGCGCTTTAGCGATAGGTTCTTTGTTTAGCTGAGCAGGTTGAGCATTAATATCAGATGCTGCTTGTTTTGGATTAACAGTAACCTGCGGTGTTTTATTTTGCGCTACTGTAGTTTGCTCGCTGGATTGAATCGCGGCAGCTAGTTTATTTAATTGTTTGTAGTTATCGGTATCTTTGCTCAGTGGCGCCGCAGTAGTACTGTTATTTTTAACCGCATTAGGCTCTGTAATACTTGCTAAACCGGCTTTTAATCGCTGAAATAACTGTACCAGGGGAGGCGATTGATGATAATGCTTTGGCAGCGCGGTACCTTGGCTAATATCTGTCAGTAATGGTTGGGTGTTGCTTGTCGCCATTGCCACAAGGTTTATTTGCCTGAGTGATTTGGGTAGTAAGGTTTGTGCAGTTTGATCTGTTGGTGTTAGTGATTGTGCTACAGCTGATTTATTGCTGACTTGACTAAATGGTTTGCTTTCAAAATAGCGTACAGCGTCACTTATTCGGGTTTTTAAGTCAGCAAAACTGTCTTGCAACCACGAGCTTATTGGGCTGCTGCTGACCAATAAGGGGCTGCTAGGTGCGACACTTGTTTGGGTATTAAACTGGCCTGGTACATGGCTTTTTTGTAGCAATGAATTAAAAGTATGGGCTAATGAATTTTTTAACTGCAGAGCTATTTTTGGTAGCTGCGTTTTTATTATTAATTGTTCATTAAGCGCATTTAATTGTACTTTTTGAATTACCCCACCAGGCTGAGTTGAGTGTATGCTGTGATTATTTAACGGCTGCTGCAGTGCGAGCTTAATATTGCCATTATAATTATTAAAGCTCAGTATTGCGGTATTTTTATCTAGCTGTAGCTGCCCATTTGGTACCAGTTTACTGAGCCAAAGAGCAAGTTTTGCTTGGCTGATTGGCTGCTGGTGAAGTGTATCAGCAAAGCGATTAACAACACTTAAGGTAAAATTATTGCGGTTCGGGGTAATTATTGCTTTTAGATCTTGCTCATTGTGCAGTAGTTGGGCGACTTCTTTATTGATAGGAATACTGGCGTGTAACTGATTTAACAGTAATTTTGCAGCAGGCTGTAAAATAATTTGCAACGACAAAGGTTTATTCTCGACCTGAACACCACTGTTAATTAAATTTAAAACACTTTGCAGTTGGTTTGTTTGACGCAAGCTGATCTCAGCTTGCTTTGGTAAAATAGTGAGTTGTTTACCATCATTACTGAGTTGAATATCGGCACTGGCAATTTTTTGAGTGTTTGTTTCAGTGCCAGTTGTAGCTAAGCGTAATGTTTGCCAATGCTTATCAACATAGACTTCCATCTGCACAGAGCCTTTGGCGAACACGATGTTTTTAGCGCTGAGTGTTTGCTCGCTGAAAACAGGTAATTGCTGTGCAACGCCATTGTGCGACGAATGACTGACAGGAAGCGAATTCGCTAATGTTATCTGTGTAGGTTTGTTCATTATTTTAAATCAAGTTTTTGTTAATCGGTGCAAAGCATTATTCGTATTACCCTATCATTATGCTAGACTAACGCCTAATTTTGGGTATAGAGAATCATCATCTTGTTACACATTAAGTCCGTCACCTGCATCAAGCAAGAACGTTGTTTGTTTGCGGATCTTAATTTCAGCTTGAAATCAGGCCAAATCATGCAATTAGCAGGCCCAAATGGGGCTGGTAAAACATCCTTGCTGCGTATAATTGCGGGTTTTTCTGCGCCCGATGAAGGACAAGTTATGTGGCAAGGTGAATCAATTGCTAAAAATTATGATGAATTTGCCCGGCAATTGTTATTTATCGGCCATAAAACAGGGGTGAATAGCCAACTTAGTGCGATTGAAAACCTGCGATTTTGGTTACAGATTCAAGGTTACGACACTGAGCAAGATCTTTACTCATTATTAGCTAAGATTGGCTTAGTTGGTCTTGAAGATGTACCTGTGCGTACTCTATCTGCTGGTCAACAACGTCGTGTTGCGTTGATCAGACTTTGGCTTAATGATGCGAAGTTATGGGTGCTGGATGAGCCATTTACAGCCTTAGATAAAGCCGGTATCGCATTTTTGCAGCAACGCTTTTTAGCTCACCTAGCACAAGGTGGGGCGATTTTATTAACCACCCACCAAGACTTAACGACCCACTTTAATGAGTTGCAAACCGTTACTCTGGAGTACCGACACTGATGTTACGCCAGCATTCATATTGGCAGCTATTTAGTGCCGTTTGTAAAAAAGATTTACGGCTGGCATTTCGCCAGCGTGCTGAAATCGTAAACCCCATTTTGTTCTTCTTAATTGTTATTACATTATTTCCGTTAGCAATTGGTCCTGAGCCCGGTCTACTTAGCCGTATGGCACCTGGTATTATCTGGGTCGCTGCGTTACTTTCAACCATGTTAGGCTTAGATAAACTATTTCGTGATGACTATCATGATGGTAGTTTAGAGCAATTGATTGCTTCATCGTACCCGTTACCGTTGACGGTGCTTGGCAAAGTCGTTGCCCATTGGATTATTACAGGCTTGCCGTTGGTGTTGATGACGCCGCTGTTCGCCTTGTTATTAAATTTAGACAATCAAGCATTGATTGCAACGGTGCTTACCTTGCTATTGGGTACGCCATTACTTAGTTTTATCGGCGCTATTGGCGCTGGGCTTACAGTGGGATTACAAAAAGGCGGCATTTTGATGAGTTTATTGGTCTTGCCTTTATATATCCCCGTATTAATTTTTGCAACGTCTGCTATCGATACCAGCACAATGTCGCTGGATTATAGTGGTCAGCTTGCCATCCTTGGTGCGATGCTTGTCATTGCAATTATCAGCGCACCAATTGCCATATCGTCAGCATTGAAAGTGAGTGTAAGTTAATATGTGGAAGTGGTTACATCCCTACGCTAAAGCAGATCGTGCATATCAATTATGCAATACGTTACTGCCCTATTTTGCCGTGATAACGGTTGTCTTTATGATTATTGGTTGGGTCTGGGGGTTAGCCTATGCACCAGCTGACTATCAACAAAAAGACAGTTATCGCATTATTTTCATTCATGTACCGTCAGCTATTTTGTCGATGGGGGCTTATTCATCAATGGCTATTGCGGCAGTGATCGCTTTGGTATGGCAACTTCGTAATGCCGAGTTGGCGGTGATTGCCATCGCACCTGTTGGCGCATGTGTAACTGCAATTGCACTTATTACTGGCGCCGCTTGGGGTAAACCTATGTGGGGTGCGTGGTGGGTATGGGATGCACGACTTACGTCTGAGCTCATTCTATTATTTCTATATTTGGGGGTATTGTCTTTATATCATGCCTTTGAAGATAAAAAAGCAGCAGGTCGAGCTGCATCTATTTTAGCTATTGTGGGGGTAATTAACCTACCCATTATCCACTTTTCGGTTGAGTGGTGGAACACCTTGCATCAAGGTGCCACTATTACTAAGTTTGATACGAAAGCCATTGATTCAAGTATGTTTTGGCCATTAATGGTAAATATAGTCGCGTTTGCTGGTTTTGTTGGCATGGTGACTTTGATGCGTCTTAAAAATGAAATTTTACAACGTGAAAAGCATCGCCCTTGGGTGCGTCAGTTGTTAAATAGGGGCTAGTTATGCAGTTTGATTCTTTTTCTGATTTTATTGCCATGGGCGGTTACGGCTTTTATGTGTGGCTTTCTTTTGGTTCATGTGCACTGATTTTATTAGGTATTTTAGTTAGTTCTTTGAATGATACTAAGCGCATTATGGCTTCTGTGCAGCAACAAGCTGAACGAGAGGCTCGCATTAAACACGCTCAACAGGAGAATCAAGCATGAACCCAAGACGTAAGAAACGTTTGCTTGGCGTCGTCGCTATTGTATTCGGTATTGGTGCCGCCATCGGTTTAGTATTGTATGCGCTGCAAGAAAATATTAACTTATTTTATACTCCAAGTGAGTTAATTGAAGGTAAAGGCCCGAATAAAGAAAAGCCGCACATTGGTCAAAAGTTGCGTATTGGCGGTATGGTGGTCCCAGGATCAGTGATTCGAGATGAAACCAGCCTACAAGTAAGCTTTACCTTGATTGATACAGGCCCTTTAGTAACGATCAAATACCAAGGTATTTTGCCTGACTTATTTCGCGAGGGGCAAGGGATTGTTGCTCAAGGTGTGTTGATTGAACCTAATGTAATAGAAGCGTTTGAAGTATTGGCTAAGCATGATGAAGAATACATGCCTGCTGAAGTTGCGGAAGCGGTGAAGGGGATCAAACACGAAAAACCTAAATATAACTTAGAAAGTGGCAATTAAGATGATCCCAGAACTCGGTTATTTTTCCCTAACACTGGCCATGGTGCTGAGTGTTTTATTGTGTATTTTTCCTCTATGGGGCGCACATACTGGTAATTTACGGTTAATGCGTGCAGCTCCTTCATTAGCTGTTGGCCAATTTGTATTTGTATTAGTGTCATTCGCTGCCTTAATTTATGCCAGTTTAACCGATGATTTTACCGTCGCGTACGTGGCTTATCATTCTAGCAGTACCTTGCCTTGGTATTATAAAATCACTTCAACCTGGGGTGGGCACGAAGGTGCTATTTTATTGTGGCTAGTAATGCAAGCCGGTTGGACAGCAGTAGTAGCACTGCGCTCTAATTCACTGCCTTGGATACTGCGTGCTCGTGTATTAGGTGTGTTAGGCTTTTTAGGTGTTGGCTTTATGCTTTACACCCTGTGGATGTCAAATCCATTTGAATTATTACTGCCGTATTTTCCTGTCGAAGGGCGCGACCTTAATCCGCTATTACAAGATCCAGGGATGATCATCCATCCACCTTTATTATATATGGGTTATGTTGGTCTATCGGTTTCTTTTGCATTCGCAATTGCAGCGTTATTAACAGGTAAACTTGATAATACGTGGGCTAAGTGGTCACGTCCTTGGACAATGACTGCGTGGGGATTTTTAACACTAGGTATTACTATTGGAAGCTGGTGGGCATATTCCGAGCTTGGCTGGGGTGGCTGGTGGTTTTGGGATCCCGTTGAAAACGCATCGCTTATGCCTTGGTTAGTAGCTACTGCATT
Organism: Pseudoalteromonas sp. 1181_04; assembly: GCF_052850545.1. Taxonomy (NCBI): domain Bacteria; kingdom Pseudomonadati; phylum Pseudomonadota; class Gammaproteobacteria; order Alteromonadales; family Pseudoalteromonadaceae; genus Pseudoalteromonas; species Pseudoalteromonas sp. 1181_04. The sequence continues at coordinate 52,005 of NZ_VXCS01000020.1, read as the reverse complement.
ATTGCACTCATTATCGGCAACCGAAAAACGCGGTGTATTTAAATCATGGACCGTATTACTTGCGATTGCTGCATTTTCATTGAGTTTACTGGGCACCTTTATTGTTCGCTCTGGCATTATTGTGTCAGTGCATGCGTTTGCTACCGATCCTGATCGTGGCTTATTTATCTTAGCGTTTTTAGCGATAGTGGTTGGTGGTGCGTTAACCTTATATGCATTTAGGGTATCGCAAGTACGCAGCGAAGGTCGTTACAAACTGGTATCACGTGAAGTGGCGTTATGGCTCAATAATATATTTTTAGTGGTTGCTACATTTATTGTGTTACTGGGTACTTTATTACCTATGGTTCATAAAGAAATGGGCTTAGGCAGTATTTCAATTGGCGAACCATTCTTTAATAAAATGTTTGCCATTATTTTGGTGCCGTTTGCCATCTTAATGGGCACTGGCCCTCTGTTACGTTGGAAGCAAAATAAGTGGTCTTTTTTACAAAATAAACTACTTGTGTCAGCGTTAATGAGCATAGTGATCAGTGCTGCTTGGTTATATTCAAGTTATGCCAGCGTAGCGCCTTTAACTTTATTGGCGACCACGCTTGCGATATGGATTGTGATCACCACCGGTGTTGATTTATATGTTAAAGCTACTTTGCAAACTAACTTTAGCCAAGGTCTTAAAAGGTTAGGACTTAGTTATTGGGCTATGGTACTAGGGCATGTTGGTATTGCCTTTGTTATCGCAGGTGTCACTTTAACTTCGGCGTATTCGGTTGAACGTGATGTTTCGATGAAGCCGGGCGAAATCGTACAGTTAAATCAATATCAGTATCGTTTTGAAGGGGTATACACTATTCGTGGTGCAAACTACAGTGGTCATGCTGGAGAAGTGAGCGTCCTGAAAAATGATAAACTAGTCACTGTACTGCATGCTGAAAAGCGCCGTTACGATATTGGTATGCAATTTATGACTGAGGCTGCAATTGATGCTGGCTTTACCCGTGATTTATACCTTGCTCTGGGTGAGCAATTAAATAACGGCGGTTGGTCATTGCGCATCTATCACAAGCCATTTGTACGTTGGATGTGGATTGGTGGTGTATTGATCTCACTTGCCGGTTTTATGATTTTAGGTGACAAACGTTACCGTACTAGCAAGAAAAAAACCGATAAGTCACAGGAGAAACTGGTATGAACCGCAAATTGTTAGCGCTGATACCTCTGCTGGCATTTGTTTTAGTGTGCGTGTTTTTATTTCAAGGTTTGTTTTCAAACCCAAGAGAAATTCAAACCGGTCGGTTAGGTCAGCCAATGCCAGCCTTTGATTTACCTGATTTAATGCAGGATTCAAAGCGTTGGCAAGATAGCCAATTAAAAGGCGATGTATATCTACTCAATGTATGGGGCACTTGGTGTCCTACCTGTTTAGCTGAATTAGATTATTTAACCCAATTGCGAGAGCAAGGCGTTAAAATTATCGGGCTTTACTATGTACAAAGTTATGATGCTGACTTTGATGGTGAATTTGATATGCCAGCGCTACGTGAAGAAGTGACGTCAATGTTAAGTCGTGCCGGTGATCCGTATCAGTTTAATATTCTTGACTTACACCGTACTCTTTCGCTTGATTTAGGTGTGTCAGGTGCACCTGAAACATTTTTAGTGGATAGCAAAGGCACCATTTTATTGCACCATACTGGCGATATAAACCCACGAGTTTGGCGTGCTAAATTTGCTCCCTTGATGCAGGAATTACAGCCATGAAATATTTTTTAATTGTTTTAATGATACTAGCCAGTGGCATAGCTATGGCAGAGCAAGATCGTTACCAATTTGATAACAACGAACAAGCGCAACGCTTTACTGAGTTAACTAAAGAATTACGTTGCCCTAAATGTCAAAATCAAAATATCGCAGATTCAGATGCTGTGGTTGCGAAAGATTTGCGCGAAAAAGTATTGGCGTTAGTCAAAGAAGGCAAATCGAAAGACGATGTGATTGAATATATGATTGACCGCTATGGCTATTTTGTTCACTATGATCCGCCAGTAACGCCAGCAACATTAGTGTTATGGGTATTACCTATTTTGATTGTGGTATTTGGCTTTGGCTTTATTATTTTTCGTCAACGTAAGGCTGCGGTTAAGCAAACATGGAGTGAGCAAGATGAGGCGTTATTAGCCAAGCTCATTGCGAAAAATGAACGTCAGGAGCAGATTTAAATGATACTAATGTGGGTTTCTTTTGCATTATTAACCTTATTAGCTGTGACGTTTGTGGCATTGCCGTTTTTGAGTAAAGAGCGGGTACAAAGTCTCACTTACAATGCTAATTCAGAGCTTATTGCCATCTACCATCAGCGCCTTGGCGAGCTGGCAAATGATTTAGCAAATCAACGTATTGACCAAGTTAACCATGATGAGTCTGTGATTGAGCTCAAACGTCGTTTACTAAATGAGTTATCGCCTGAAAAATCACTGATGAGCAGAGGCAATAACCGTATTTTTGCATTAACAGGCAGTGCATTTTTAATCGCTTTTACCGCTGTATTTTATACCGCAACTGGTTCACAACAACAGTTGCAGAACTGGCACAGCGCCATGGATAATTTAGCAGTTTATGGTGAACGAGCCGTGATGCAACAAGGCGAACCTTTAACCCAAAATGAATTACAAGCGTTTGCGTTAGGGCTACGCACTAAACTTGCGCAAAGTGGTGATGATCAAGTGGCTTGGATGCTACTCGGTCGTGTTGCAATGTCATTGAATGAATACGACATGGCGCAACAGTCATTTGATAAAGTGCTACGCATGGATCCTGACAACATGCCTGTGCTGATCAGTTACAGCCAAGTACTATTACTTGAAGGCAGTGATGTAAATATGACGCGCGCTGCGGGTATGCTCTCTAAAGTGCTCAAAGACGATCCAACTAACCTTGATGCTATTTCATTGTTAGCGTTAATTGCTTATGAGCGTCATGATTGGTTGCAAGCAAAAGCAGCATTCGAAGTGCTTTTAAAGAGTATGGATGAGCAAGATACTCGCTATGACATGATTGCTCAGCGAATTACTGAAATTGAACAAAATATTACAGCTGAAAACACACAACTAGCACCTGCGTTGCAACCACAAGCTGAGCAGGGCAGTGGCGAGGATAATAACGCAGCTAAAATGAGTGCTATCAAAGTTACCGTTAATCTTGCGCCACAGCTTGCGGACAAGCTTCCAATCCAAGGTACCTTATTCGTATTTGCAAAAGCTGCCAATGGTCCGCCAATGCCGCTCGCAGTGGTAAAATTAACAGATTATAGTTTTCCAATTGAAGTACAGTTAAGTGATAGTAATGCTATGGTCGCAGGGTTAACGCTTTCAAGCGTTGATAAAATTATTTTAACTGCACGCATTTCAAAGGATGCATCAGTAATGCCTTCAACGGGTGAGTTGGAAGGGCGTTCAGATGTGTTAGAACGTAGCCAAACCAAGGCTTACGATTTACTTATCAATGAATTAATACCTTAAGGATAAAAGATGTTAAGACAGAGTTTAGTTTTGTTTGGGCTATTGGTGCTAGCAGGATGCGCGCAAGTGCCTGACGAAAAAATAGATGAGCGAGATCCACTACAATCATTTAACCGTCCAATGTATGATTTTAATATGGATGTACTTGATGCTTATGTTCTGCGCCCTGTTGCGGTAGGGTATGTGGCCGTAACACCAACACCGGTGCGCCGTAGTATCGTCAATTTTACTGGCAACATTAGTGCACCAACTGATGTAGTTAATGCCACGCTACAAGGTAAAGCGGGTAACGCAGGCGTGAGCTTAGCGCGGTTTTTAGTTAATTCAACTGTGGGTATTTTTGGCTTATTTGATGTTGCGACATCGCTTGGTTTGAATATTGTCGATGAAGACTTTGGTCAAACTCTGGGGGTATGGGGAATAGGCGACGGTGCTTATTTAATGCTACCGGGAATGGGACCGTCAACAGCGCGTAACCTAACGGGTGCAGTGGTTGATGGCTATGTGTTACCAAAAATTGCCTTAACCACGCCACAAACTGTATTGGTGTTTGCGTTAAAGGCTGTAGAAGCTCGGGCTTCTTTAATACCACAAGAAAGCTTATTGAATGAGTCACTCGATCCGTATATTTTTATGAAAGACATTTACTTTCAACGTCAGTTATATGAGTTGTATGATGGTAATCCACCGGTTGAAAAAGAGCCCGACGATTTTGATGAAGACTTTTTAGAAAGCCTTTAATGTGTATTTTCAGGTTAAATAAAAATGCCAGCGTCTAAGCTGGCATTGTTATTTACGGTATTATTTATTATCCTGCCAGCACTTTCATTTGTTCATTAGCCCAGTTAACGGCATCATGATACGCATCTGGCACTTTACCAGCGCCAAGACCAAGCTCATCTTTAATCGCGTTTGCACCTTGCCAATTGGCTTGTTCGTATAATTTTACTAAGCGCAGATATTGTGCCAGTAAACCTTGATCCTCTAATAATGCTAACTTTATGTCGTTGGATAATGGTAGCTTTTTCATCACGCTTTGCATATCTTCATCTAATATGGCATCCATTAATGACATCATACCGGTTAAAAAAGCCATGCCCGTATCTTTGAGTTTATTATGGTTTATAGCTAGCAACTCAGTAAAGCGTGCTCTGGTTAACGATAAGCGTATTAACTCTGCGGGTTTATCACCAGCAACTTGAGCTGCAAACAACAAGGATAAAAACTTTTTAATTTCTGCTGCACCTAGCACAATTAGGGCTTGTTTGATGGTGCTGATCTCAGCTCTGCGCTTAAATGCCGCTGAATTACTATAACGTAATAATTTATAAGAGAGGTTTACATCTCGCTCAAATACGTCGGTAATTTTCTTTAAATTGACTTCAACAGTGGATGTCTCATAAAGCAGCTCGGCAAGAGCTATCTCTGATGGCGGCAAGGTTTTACTTTGCACCATTTCTGGTTTGGAAAAGAAAAACCCCTGAAAGTAAGTAAAGCCAAGATCTAATGCTAATTGATACTTTTCGTAGGTTTCTACCTTTTCTGCTAATAATTTTATATGCGGATAAGGTTTAATTTCTTCGATTATGGTGTGGATAGTGTCAACGTCACAATTGATAAAATCTATTTTAATAATATCAATAAAAGGATAAAAATGACGCCATACAGGCTGGTGAATATAATCATCCAGCGCGAGCGTATAACCTTTTTGTTTTAAGTCTTTGACGATCGCGAGCAAGCGTTTCCCAGGTTGAATTGTTTCGAGTATTTCTACAACAATCTGATCTTTACCAAGCAGAGTTGGGTAGCCTTTTTGTAATGTTTCAAGCGTAAAGTTGATATACGCTGGTTTATTATCGGTGAGATCTTCTAAACCAAAATTGAATTGACTACCTTCAATTAGCCGAGTGGTTGCCTCGTCACCATCAATATCAGGGAATACATTATCAACGCCATCACGAAAGAGTAGCTCATACCCTACAAGTTGTTTGTTTCGATCTAAAATTGGTTGGCGTGCAGCATAAAAATACATAAACAGCGGGTCCACATCAGTTAAGCGATTACTTGGGCAATATAAGATAAAACAGCATAAATAGCATTAATTATATTTAGAATATCAATGCTATAGTATTAATTAATTGATACATCATCGATCTAATCCTAAGGTAATTAAGTATTAATTACCATGTTCTGTAGTTAAATAATTAACCATCAGATAAAAACAACTCCACCTTATATCATTACTTGGCTACCTCAGTAAGTGGAGTTATTCACCCTTTGCGTGATATAGTCAAGTTCTAGGTTGGTTTTTACACCAATAATGACTTTATATAGTATTGATTTATGAGTCATTATTAGGATTGAAAGCCAGGTTTTAACTTCAGAGTTGGAGGCGAGTTTGGAAACTGGAATGATTATTTCTTTAGCTGCGTATTTTATCGTAATGCTAGGCATTGGCTTGTACGCTTATAAGCAGTCTACCGCCGATGTGTCGGGTTATATGTTGGGTGGCAGAAGTTTATCACCAGCTGTAGCTGCACTATCTGCAGGTGCATCGGACATGAGTGGTTGGCTACTTATGGGTTTACCCGGTGCTATGTATCTATTTGGCTTAAGTAAAGTTTGGATTGCGATAGGTTTAGTACTTGGTGCTTGGGCAAACTACTTTTTAGTCGCGCCAAGGCTACGTGTCTATACTGAAAAAGCGAATGACTCGATTACCATCCCAGATTACTTTGCTAATCGTTTTGCTGATAATAAAAATATATTACGAGTCATCTCGGCAATCGTGATCATCGTTTTCTTCACACTTTATACTTCTTCAGGCGTTGTCGCTGGCGGAAAATTATTCGAAAACTCATTTCAGATGAGTTACGAAACAGGGCTTTATGTGACAACCGGAGTCGTCGTACTCTATACATTGTTTGGTGGTTTCTTAGCTGTTAGTTTGACTGACTTTGTGCAAGGTTGCATTATGTTTGTCTCGCTACTTGCTGTACCTATTGTTACTTATACGATGCTAGACCAGCCAGTGTTAGACACACTTGCTAATGCCAGCTATGACTTGCTGTTAAGCGCTCCGAAAGAGAGCGAAGTCCACTCGCTTAATATGTTAGATTGGTTTGCTGGTGGTTCAACTATCGCTATTATTTCTGCAATGGCATGGGGCTTAGGTTATTTTGGTCAACCGCATATCATAGTACGTTTTATGTCAGTACGGTCAGTGAAAGATATGCCAACTATGCGTCGTATTGGTATGTCGTGGATGACTTTATCAGCGATTGGTGCAGTGTTAACTGGACTATTTGGTGCCGCTTACATGATCGAAAATCAAATGCTGATTGACGATAAAGAAACTATATTCTTAGTATTATCTGAATTGGTTTTCCATCCACTTATTGCCGGCTTTTTACTTGCTGCTATTTTAGCTGCGATTATGAGTACTATTTCATCTCAGTTATTGGTTTGTTCAAGCTCTTTGACTGAAGACTTCTATAAAATTTATTTAAACCGTGATGCATCACAAACCGAGCTGGTTTTAGTTGGGCGAATTAGTGTACTACTCGTTGCATTATTTGCTATTTATTTGGCTTATGATCGCGATAGTTCTATTTTAGATTTAGTAAGTAATGCATGGGCTGGTTTTGGGGCTGCGTTTGGCCCGTTAGTATTACTTAGCTTGTATTGGAAGCGAATGAATCTACAAGGTGCGATCAGTGGCATGGTTGTGGGTGCAGGGACAGTGTTGATCTGGATATACGCGCCAATCACTATAAATGGTGAGAGCCTCAGCAGTATCATTTATGAAATTATACCGGGCTTTATACTTGCAACAATTGCAATCATTACAGTGAGCTTATCAACAGCGCCACCAAATAAAGAGATCACCGAATTATTTGATGAAGTTGAACGAGGGCTATAACGGGTAGTAATTTTTATAACTAAAAAAGGGCAATTAATTGCCCTTTTTTAGTTAGTTAACTTGTAATTTTTTAGCTTGCTTCTTTATCTGCGCTGGCTTTAATCGACGCTACATTTTCTTTTTTTACTTTCGCCGTAGGTGTTTTCTGTATTGCCTCTTTGCCGCCTTTAAGTACATTCATAAAGTCGTCTTTACTTTTAGCAATCTCAAGTGCGAGCGATTCGATTTGTTGTTCGCTTAGTGGCACATCAACTTTCTCAAGCATAACCTCAAGCGACTCTGCTATATCAAGCATTTTGTCATACGCGTCAGCTTCTTTTTTAGTAGTAAACGTCATACGCTCGACTCCGTTTCTCTCTACAACATATTTAACAACAACAGCCATGATTTCTCCTGCCAATTTGCTTGGTGAATAACAAGTTCACCTTGATTGATTACTGTTTTTATGTACAGTAATTGTTTATTGGTCTTTTTGCAAGTGAACATTTTTATTTTTTACTACTAGGATTTGACAAAGAGGTACAACTTTACTTTATTTAAATAGTCGCACTTTTTTAGTATGACTTTATTTGGAGGTAGTCCAAAAGTGAAGGCATTAAAATCAACTATTAATTGAGTCCACGTATGGATATCATGGAGGAGAAACATGAAGTTTTTAACTTTAATAGTGGTAGTGCTTGGCTTAGCTATTTCATTGCCTAGTAGCGCAGCTGTAACTAAAACAGAGACTGCTGAAAGTATGAAGAAAGTTCAGTTAGTCAATGTGAATCAAGCAACAGTCGAACAGCTTACTAAGCTGCCGGGTATTGGTAAATCAAAAGCGCAAGCGATAATTGATTTCCGTACCAAGCAAGGCAAGTTTAAGTCTGTTGCAGATTTAGCGCAGGTGAAAGGTATTGGCGAAAAATTAGTCGCTAAATTGGATGGCAAAGTTACATTCTAAAAATCAGCAGGGCGAATTATTCGCCCTGCTCAAATTGCTTAATAGCGTGCCTTAAATAGCGTTTAGAGAATTGAATTTCGACTGGAGTGGTTAACAACGGGTAGCTTAACCCGGCCAGAAGTAAAGCTGGAAGTAACAACCAACCTTCAACATACGCTAATGATAGAAATACTGGGATCAATAAAACCAGCTTTATAATACGCAAACTGATTTTTTGCATTGGAGTTAACATACTCACTGCAATCGCAATTATTTGCTGACGTTGACGTATTTTAAACGATTTTAATTGCGTTACTTGACTTGAAAATAATGCCATCATCACAGCGACTTTTTAATTATTAAACGACTTGCTACAACGGCCATTAGTATCAGAGTAAATGCGGCAAAAATGATCTCCATCCACGCCGGCATACTTAGCCCTGCAAATTGCCAATCGATGTTGCCACAGTCACCTGTTGCAGCAAAAAAATGTGGCATCCATTCGTGCAATGGTAATGGGAAATTAGGTTCGAATTCACAGCTAAACGCAAAAGGATCGGTGGTAGTTTGCATATCGATATGTTCGCGTGCAATTAAATAACCCCAAATACTGGCAACTGCCCATGCAGAAAATGCTGTTAGACGGCATATTACATTCGTGGGTTTAATTGCACCGAGTAACCCTGCGGCTAATAACCCCAGCATGGCAGTACGTTGGTAAATACACATAATGCATGGCTCTAAGCCCATTTGATATTGAAAAAACAATGCGATTACTTCAAAAATAAAAGCACTAAAAGCGAGCAGTAACCAAGCACTGCGCTGTTGGGCTAAATTTGCTAACCAAGTCATAAAATATCCAATCTATAATTTGTAGATGAATTATGACTTAGTCATTAAACTAGGCGCAAGGATAAATATGATTTGTAACAATAAAAAAGCTGCCGAAGCAGCTTTGTTTTTTACTCTTTAACCTAAATATGGGTTAAGGGATTTACTGTCCAGAGTTTGGATATTTAATGCCCTGAACTTCCTATACTTTGTAAGCTTGCGCTGTGGTGTTCAATCCAACCCCATTGATAGAGTAAATCAGTTACCTCACTAAGCCCTAGATATGTAGAGCTTAAACCAACAACCGTAAGTACAATGGTATAGGGAAGTGCCATATAAACCATACGCCCGTAAGATAAACGTAATACGGGAGCAAGTGTTGATGTTAGTAAGAATAAAAATGCAGCTTGTCCATTCGGTGTGGCTACACTTGGTAAGTTAGTACCAGTATTAATTGCTACTGCTAATAAATCAAATTGGTCGCGACTAATTTGTCCTGCTTTTAAAGCCGCCGCTACTTCGTTGATGTAAACAGTGCCAACAAACACATTATCACTGACCATCGAGAGTAGGCCATTAGCGACAAAAAACATAACTAACTGTAATTGCCCTTCAAATGTCAGTACCCAAGTTATTACAGGAGTAAATAAGTGTTGATCAATAATTACTGCAACGATTGAGAAAAATACACATAACAGTGCAGTAAACGGCAATGCTTCTTCAAACGCTTTTCCTAGTTGGTGTTCTTCGATTATACCAGCGGACGCAGTTGCAAAAATAATGACGGATAAGCCAATTAAGCCAACCGTGGCAAGGTGTAAAGCTAATGCAATGATCAACCATACAGCAATAAATGACTGAAACATCAGATTAACTTTATCGCGTTTAGTGCGTTTGTTATCGAGCTCTTTTGCGTGATCAGCAAGTATTTGATGAATCGGTTCTGGTAACTTTGCGCCATAACCGAAGGTTTTTGTTTTTTCGAGTAATATTGTAGTAACAATACCAGCGATGAATACAGGCATAGTAACAGGCAACATACGCAAGAAAAACTCCCCAAATTGCCAGCTTGCTCGTTCTGCAATAATAAGATTTTGTGGTTCACCCACCATAGTACAGACTCCACCAAGCGCGGTACCAATCGAAGCATGCATTAATAAGTTACGTAAAAAAGCTCGAAATTCTTCAAGTTCCTGACGATTAACTGGGCGTACTTGGTTATCATCGTTAATGTCATGTTCACTAGTGGAGTCTTTCCCTGAGGCGACTTTATGGTAAATACTGTAAAAGCCCATAGCGACAGCTATGACCACCGCCATTACTGTAAGTGCGTCTAAAAAAGCAGAAAGAAATGCTGCAGAAATAGTAAATGCTAAGGAAAGTACAGTTTTGCTGCGAACTGATACCACCAAGCGGGTGAAAATATAGAGTAATAAATCTTTCATAAAGTAGATACCTGCGACCATAAAGATCAACAGTAAGATTACATCTACATTTTGAACAATTTCATGCTCTACTTGCCCGGCAGTTGTCATGCCTATAAACAGTGCTTCAATTGCAAGTAAACCACCTGGTTGCAGTGGATAACATTTCAGCGCCATCGCGAGAGTAAAAATAAACTCTAAAACTAATGCCCAACCAGCCATATAGGGATTGATATGAAATAACACAGGGTTAATAGCTAAAAAAGCAATAATTGTGTATTTATACCACTGTGGGGCAGAGCCTAAAAAATTCTTAAAAATTGCATTGAAAACACTCTGTTGCATAGGTGTTCCTTATTATTGTACATTTAAGTATAACTGTTGTTGGTTAAGTTAATTCAGTCTAGCCGTGGTGTAAACAAAAAAGCTATAAACAACATCACGTACCTTTTATCCATTTAATATGCCGCGCTATATTAAGTGTAGCTGAAATAGCGAAATGGGTATTTTTATTCAGTCCGTATAGTGTGCATAATGAAGTTAAATGTCTATTACTCTTTGTGGTCAATCCCTTCAATTTAGTATAAAAGAAAGCGACACTGAAAGAGTGATAAATTAGCCTGTATCCATTTTAAAAACGTGGCGAGAGTAGAGGCTTAAGCCTGTCGTCGTGGGTGAATTAATGAAGTGACTTTACTTGTTAGTTTGGCTTCATCTGGTACAATCAGTCAGTTAATCGTTTAAAGTAATGTTATGTGGTAACTCAAGTGGGAATTGAATGAGAATTTTTAAAGCGAAAAGCCCAGCAGGGTTTGCCGAAGAGTACATTGTTGAGTCAATTTGGAATGGTGATTTTCCACCAGGTTCTATTCTTCCCGCTGAGCGAGAGTTATCAGAATTAATCGGTGTTACTCGTACAACCTTACGTGAAGTACTGCAGCGTTTAGCGCGTGATGGTTGGTTAACAATCCAACACGGTAAACCGACTCGAGTAAATAACTTTTGGGAAACCTCAGGACTTAATATTTTAGAGACCTTAGCGCGTCTTGATGAAGATAAAATGCCCGAGTTAACCGACCAGTTACTTTCTGCGCGTACTAATATTAGCGCTATCTATACTCGCGCTGCCATTAAACTAGCACCTGATCGCGTGATAGAAATTCTTTCAAAAAGTGATGAACTTGAAGATAGTGCACAAGCTTTCGCTGATTATGATTATAAAGTACATCATGAGTTGGCTGTTGCAGGTAATAACCGTATTTATGTACTTATTCTTAATGGTTTTAAGGGTTTTTACTCTAAAATTGGCTGTCATTATTTTTCAGATCCAGGCACGCGTCAGTTAGCGCGTCAATTTTATAAAGATTTAACCATACTTGCTGAGAAACGCGAACATGACGGCGCAATTTCAATGATGCGTAAATACGGTCATCAAACTGGTGAGATCTGGCAAAAAATCCGTGGTGATATGCCGGAAAATATCATGGATTAACTCTGCATTTACTGTATAGTTATATCTATAAGAAGCCTGCATATGCAGGTTTTTTTTCGCTGTTATTAATGACAAACAGCGAGTGATACACCGCGTTCGTATTTTTCGATGAGTGACATCGGAAAATACGATTGTTATTTTAAGTCTTTAGTCTCTAAAATATTTTGATAATTATGCATGCTAGCCCTTGGTATTTACTTTTTAGATCCCATATTAAAGGCAAGCATTGCGTAAGCAATTAAAAGCAAACTCAAATATTTGGAGAATAAAATGGGTGTATTAGTAGGCCGCCAGGCACCAGACTTTACCGCTGCAGCAGTACTAGGTAACGGCGAGATCGTAGATAGCTACAATCTTCACGAAACAATCAAAGGTAAAAAAGCAGTCATCTTCTTTTACCCATTAGATTTCACTTTCGTATGTCCTTCTGAACTAATTGCTTTTGACAAGCGTTATGAAGAATTCCAAAAGCGTGGCGTAGAAGTAATTGGTGTTTCAATCGATTCACAATTCTCACACAACGCATGGCGTAACACTGCTGTTGCAGACGGCGGTATCGGTGCAGTTAAATACGCACTAGTTGCAGATGTTAAGCACGAAATCTGTAAAGCATACGATGTTGAGCATCCAGAAGCGGGCGTTGCATTTCGTGGTTCATTCTTAATTGATGAAGAAGGTAATGTACGTCATCAAGTAGTAAATGACTTACCACTAGGTCGTAACATCGACGAAATGCTTCGTATGGTTGACGCTCTAGCGTTTCACACTGAGCACGGTGAAGTATGTCCAGCTGGTTGGACTGAAGGTAAAAAAGGTATGGATGCAAGCCCAGCAGGCGTTGCTAAGTTCCTTTCTGAAAACGAAAGCGACCTATAAATATAGGCCTTTGTTTTAGAATATAAAAAACCCGCCAATTTGGCGGGTTTTTTGTTTATATTAAGCCTAATTGAGTTAGGCGTTTTTGAGGTTGTTTAGATAGATTAAACTTTGTGCTTCATTAACCGTTCTTTTTCGCGAGACCAGTCTTTGTTTTTACCGTCTTCACGTTTGTCATGCATTTTTTTACCTTTACCAAGGTGGAACTCAAGTTTCACCCAGCATTTTTTCCAATACATGGCAGTGGCGATTAATGAATAGCCATCGCGCTCAGTCGCACCGACTAAGCGATCTAGCTCGCGTCTGCTTAATAATAACTTGCGATAACGTAATGGATCGCAAATAACATGGGTTGAAGCACTATTGAGAGGCTGTATTTGACTGCCAAGCAAAAACGCTTCGCCATTTTTAAGGTGAATGTATGTTTCAGAGATGTTTACTTTACCAGCTCGGATACTTTTTACTTCCCAGCCTTGTAGTTCAACACCAGCCTCAAACTTGTCGTGTAAAAAATACTCATGACGCGCCTTTTTATTTAGCGCGATAGTATTACTTGTCGATTTAGATGAATTTTTCTTAGCCATAGTGGCCCATATTATACGTAAAGCTCTGCTTTTTACATCGATTTTTTATTTTTGCTAATAAAAAAGTGTTTGTAAATAAAGCGCCATGAAAGTTTGGGGAAAAACGCAAAGCTTGCTAAAATTCGCCCACACAGTTGGGAGTGAGTATGCCACAAATAGAAAAAAGTGCGCTAGTAATGTATAGCAGCAAAGAAATGTTTGATTTAGTCAATGATGTGGATGCTTATCCTGAATTTTTACCCCATTGCTCGGATGCAAAAATTATTGCACAGCAAGGTAATACCATGACGGCAAGTTTGGAAATTTCCAAAGCGGGTATAAAAAAATGGTTTACTACTGAAAACACCTTTGTAGATGATAATACAGTAACATTGCGCTTAGTTGATGGGCCATTTAAAGCCTTGCAAGGGCGTTGGCATTTTCAAGTGTTGGATGACAATGCATGTAAAGTTCAGCTACAGCTTGAGTTTGAATTTGCGAGTAAATTAATTGAACTTGCGTTTGGGCGCGTATTTAACGATGTTGCAAAAAACATGGTGAATGCATTTACTCAACGCGCTAAACAGGTATATGGACTGCGATGATGATAAAAGTTGAAGTTGTGTATGCATTACCTACCACGGCAACGTGTTTGCTTGTTGAAGTACCAGTTGGTACAACGGCAGAAAATGCCGTGATGCAATCAGGTATCCTCGCTAAGTGCCCTGAAATTGATGGCTTAGCATTAACCTTAGGAATATGGAACCGTACCTGCAAGCTTACGCAAGTGCTTGAGGATGGCGATAGAATTGAAATTTACCGTCCTTTAATTGCTGATCCTAAAGACGCACGACGAAAACGTGCAGAAAAAGCTAAAGACGAAGGTCGTGCTAATAAAATTACAGGTGGGCGACCGCTTGATAAAGCTAAATAATAGCTCAAACAAAAAAGGTTAGCTGTTGCTAACCTTTTCGTAATTTACTGAACTGTAATTTACTGTACTGGAGCGTTATTGCTCAAGCGGTGTATTAAACTCTGCGGGTTGTTCATAGTCACCACTGAGCGATACCAATTTTTCATTTTCAAAATTAATAGTCAGTGATTTACGTTGTTCGTTATCACGGCCAAGATTAAAAGAATATAAGTAATGCCACGTGTTTTTATCGAAAGCGTCTTCTGCAACAGGTTTACCTAATACATAAAGAACTTGCTCACGGGTCATATTGATACGAAGCTTGTCAACATCGGTTTGTTCTAAAAAGTTACCTTGTGGGATGTTGATACGATAAACCCAGCTAGAACAACCGGCGGTTGCGCTTAAGGTCAGAGCAACGATAAACCAAAGAGAAAAAGTTTTTAACGACTGCATTGTTTGTTTGGATCCTTATTTTTTATAAACTGCATGATACCGATTAGTCACCTAAGGTAAAACCCTTTTGAGTAATTGTTTGTGACTTAATTTTTACTATCGATGTTTGGAGCGTAATTTTGACCTCTGAGTCCACAAAAAGTTTAACTACTACTGAAAATACTATGACAACTAAGATCTCCACGTGGTCACTTTATATTGTACAAACACGTTTAGGGCATTGGTACACTGGGATCAGCACGAATGTGGCAAAACGATTTGCAGCACATCAAGCGGGCAAAGGGGCTAAAAACTTAAAGGGGAAGGGGCCACTGACTTTAATATATCAATGTGAAGTCGGTTCTCGCAGTGAAGCCAGCAAGCTTGAGATCAAAATTAAACGCTTAAGTAAGGCACAAAAGCGAGTGTTTGTTAGCTCTGGGATTTTGCTAACCTGAATTCAGTTTAAAATATATTTACTATCTACAATTTAGCTCAAAGAGTGTTTATATCGTTTATATCAAGTTGGCTAATAAATGCGGCAATATAATTAACTGCATCAATATAAAGCGCTTGGTCAATATTACTTAGTAGGTCGGAACTCTTATGATGGTGGGGATCATGACCCATACCAAAGTAAATATAAGCAATTCCGGCTTTAGCAAACGCATAATGGTCGCTTGCTCGGCGCCAATCAATACTATCTCCGAGGGTCATTCTGTTCATTGTGGTTGATGAACTAGCTACTTTTATCTTTAAATTATGCTCAGGCACCTGCTGTAGTTGTGCTTGTAAAGCACTGCGTTGTGCATGTGAGACAAAGGCATATAAGATTTTTTTTGGCGGCTTTACTGCTAACATATCCAAATTAATATTTAGCACGTTTACGCTGTCGTCGATTTGCAATTGACTAACAAAATATTCAGCTCCATGTAAACCATTTTCCTCTGCGTCAGTAGCAACAAAACTAAGTTGGAAAGGCAGATTTGTGTGTGCGAAGCGTTGCGCTAGGAATAACAAGGCACTGACGCCACTGGCATTATCGTTTGCGCCTGCATATAAAGTGTTACCACGCATACCTAAGTGATCATAATGAGCGGTAATTACCAAATGAGTCTTGACTAAGTGCGGTGGTTTTAAAGTCGCAACTACATTTTGCCCCGTTGCTTTTGAAGACCAGCCATGGCTGTAACTAAACGGCTGTAATTGTGTATTGTAACCGAGCGTTTGCAGTCGCGTACTAATGTATTGGGCACTGATACGCGCGCCATCTGTATTGGTTTTTCTACCGCTTAGAGCCGTAGAGCTTAGATGCCTCAGATCATCGATCAGCTGTTGCTGCGCGCTGCTATTACTTTGGCACAATGTTGAAAAGCTGAGGCTCAATAGCAAAATAAAATAGTTAATGATTAATTACTCGCGCAGTCATGTCACTTAGTGCCTGTAATTTATTTTGATAACGTTGCTTATCATGGTCAAAATCGGCATGTTTATTAGCCAAACGTAATTGGCGATATGCTTGCTTAAAATCACCTAACTGATAATAAGTGCGGGCAAGACCAAAGTAGCTATCATGAATATCATCATCAATTCTTTTTGCTTTATTGAAATGCTTGATGGCATCTTGATAGTTTTGTCCAAGGTATGCGTTATTTCCTAATGACACATGATAATACGGATTACTTTGGCGCTTCAAATCAAGTTTATATAAAATCTTGTCTGCCAGCTCAGGACGGTCGGTGAGTTGATACAGTAAAGCTAAGTTGCCCAGTGCTGTATTGTTGTCGTTATTAAGCAGCAAAGCATAATTATAGGCTAATTCGGCGTTATCATACTGAGAATCAAGGCGAAGTAATACGGCTAAGTTACCCCATGCAGCAGAGTAATATTTATCTGCTTTTGTTGCCGCTAAAAAGTAGCTATAGGCTAAATCATAATTTTGATTGAGCATTGCCGCTGCCCCTTTATTGTTATAAAACATCGCGGTAATTCGTTGTTTGCTGATGGGGGTCGTCTGAAATTTCTCACCTCGCGAGTTCGGATCAAAATCAATCACTAATGAGGTTTTTGCGTCATACACATAAGTCACATTAGTGTGGTTATTACGACGCTGTGTGACGATCAAATTAATATGCCCAGTCAATAAGTTATAGCCTTTATTTAGCGCCCAATACTCAGGAATATGAACCGTTTGAAATTGCCCCTGCATGCCTAAATATTCCGCGATACTATAGGCCAAAATCGATAATGATAAACAGTTAGCATTTAAATCTCGGTAGGCTTGATTGGCGGTTAGGGTAGCCCCTGCTTGATATAGTAAGGATGCATCGCCATTTTCTAACAAAAAGTTTAGTAACTTTCGAGTTGTGTTTAAATTGCGTTTAGTACTTGGAAAGGCTGCATCGAGTTGTTGTGTTATTGTATCGCTTAAGGTAAAAATCTGTTCACTACTTTCTACTGGGTAAAGCGTGAAAGATTGGTTTTCAGTCACTGGTGGCGGGATGAGTATTGGTTGATTACTCACACTGGTACAGGCAGAGATACTAAAAAGCAGCACAATGACTGCTAGCTTATAAAGCCGCGTTAATATTGTCATAATCATACCCCAACTAATTACTGACTTATTAAGTTTAGTCTGTTTTTTAGTCGGGGTAGATGTTAAATGTTACAAACTGTGTCAGCGCTTTTCAAAGGTGGCGACTAAACTTGCTAAGGTTTGTGCGCTGGTTGCAAGTCCTTTGATCGCCTGCTCGGTATCAATTTGTTCTCGCATTGCCATATCGCTGATCTCACTAATTTGTTCAATATTGCGGCCGACGTCAGCAACCACGCTACTTTGCTCCTCAGTAGCTGTAGCAATCAAGGTTGCCATATCATTAATTTCATTAGCGGTATTGGTAATGGCATCAAGCAACTGCACAGAGCTTTGCATTGTTGCTACGCTGTGTTGAGCTTTATCTTTGGACTGGGCTATATGTTCAACCACATTGGTAGCTGTTTTCGCGAGCTCTTCAATCATTGATTGAATTTCAGTCGTTGATTGTGACGTACGGTTGGCTAAGGCTCGTACTTCATCCGCAACCACGGCAAAGCCGCGGCCGTGTTCACCAGCACGTGCTGATTCAATTGCTGCATTTAGTGCCAATAAATTGGTTTGCTCTGAAATACCACGAATAGAGTCAACAATACTGGCAATAGTCTGGGTTTTATTGGCAAGCTCAGTCACTTGTCCCGCAATTGTGTCAATATCACTGGCTAATGCGGTAATACTCTGTTGGCTTTGCACTACTTGCTGGTGGCTCTGTAATGTATTCGCTTTACTATCTTCGGTCAGTTTTGCGGCAGTTGCGGCGCTGTGGGCAATTTCTTGCACTGTTGCGCCCATTTCGTTGATTGCTGCTGCAACAGAGATAGTCTGCTCTTTTTGGTTGTCCATTGCCTGTGAGTTATGCTTGGCTTGAGTAAATACCTGACCTGAGCTTTGACGAATTTTTAAACTTTCGTGGGAGACTTGCGCAATGGCGGTTTCAATTTTATCAATGAATTGGTTAAAACCATTCGTTAATGCTGATAGCTCAGGCTGGTCACTGTGAGGTAAACGGTAAGCTAGATTGGCATCACCAGATCCTAAACGAGTAAATAACTCTGCCATTTTTGATAGCGGTGAAGCTAACGAACGAGCCAGTAAAAAACTAACGATACATGCCAACAGCGCAATTGCGATAGCAAAACTTAAAATTTGCCATTGTAAAGTGGTGATCTCGGCAAACACTTCTGCTTTTGGTACTTGTGCAACCACATAGAGTTGAGTGTTTTTAATCGGACTCGCCGCTAGGAAAAAAGTGTCGCCATTGAGTTCGACTTCTTGCAAGTTAAATTCATTGCTTGTTAATAATTGACCACTTACTTGATGACCATACAAGCTATCTAGATTTGTTTTTTCTACTTTATTAACGTCTTGATGGAGTTTAATTACGCCTTTATCGTCAGTGATAAATACAAAACCGGTTTGCTCGATAGTAAATCTATTCAGCAGTGCCTGCATATCATCAATACTTTTTGCCAGTCCAGTTAAGCCGATGCCATTGATTTGTTGATGATTAATAAACATTTTTGTGTCGCCATTAGGCTCTTGATATAAGCTAATAGAGTAAGCTTGATTGGCGTTTTTAAAATCAAAAAACCAGCCATCTTGCTGCCTATCTAATACTCTTAAAAAGCCATCTTGATTCCAGTACTGCGCGGTATCACGATTAGCCCATGATGCGGTTGCTAAGCCGTATTGTTTTACCAGACGATTTAATTCTTTGATTAAAACGTCATCATTGTTATCACGACTATTTGCCCACGCGAGTATAAAATGATTACTTGATACTTGTTCGGCCGCACTGAGTAATTCATTGATCTCTAAGCTGATATAGTTATTAATTGCGTGTAGTTTACTGGGCAACTCAGATTGTATCATCCGTTGTTCGATAATGGTTTTGGCGGATAACAGCGCCGTAATGCCAATTAAGCTGGCAACTGACAGGGCAATAGCGATCCCTAAAATAGTGATCTTACGCGTGATACTAAGAGTTTTATACGACATTGTGGGTACTGAATTTACAAATTATGCGGGTATTTTAGCATGTTTTTTTCATGCAGTTCATCATCTATTAGAGTAAGTACTCAGTTTGTAATTTACTCTAAGATGTATTTTGACAAAGTAAATAAAATGAAAAAGCCCACTGCGTTTAGCATGTGGGCTTGGTTTCTAACAAGCGAAATTGTTACTTTCCAGGGTTAAACAATTTTCTTCATTGCTGACATGTAGCCACGCAATTTGGTACCAATGATTTCAACAGGGTGCTCACGCAGCGACTTGTTGATTGCAATTAGTGTTTGGTTATCAACATGATTACAGCGCTCGCCTAAGCCTCTACCAATCACATCAGTATCGATGTTTTGCATAAAGTCTTGTAACAGTGGCAAACATGCGTGATTGTATAAGTAGCAACCATACTCTGCAGTATCGGAGATCGTGCGGTTCATTTCGAATAATTTTTTACGCGCAATGGTATTGGCAATTAATGGCGTTTCATGTAGCGATTCATAATATGCTGACTCAGCGATAATACCTGCAGCAGTCATGGTCTCAAACGCTAATTCCACACCGGCTTTCACCATTGCAACCATCAAGATACCGTTATCAAAAAACTCTTGTTCGGTGATTTCAACATCACCTGCTGGGGTTTTTTCAAAATTTGTTTCAGCTGTTTCTGCACGCCATTTCAAAAGGTTTGCATCATCATTCGCCCAATCTTCCATCATTACACGAGAGAACGTACCATCGATGATGTCGTCTTGGTGTTTATTGTAAAGCGGGCGCATGATTACTTTTAATTCTTCACTTAATTCAAACGCTTTTACTTTCGCTGGGTTTGATAAACGGTCAAGCATATTTGTAACGCCGCCGTATTTAAGTGCTTCAGTAACCACTTCCCAACCGTATTGAATTAGTTTTGATGCGTAACCGGCGTCTATACCTTTTTCGATCATCTTATCAAAACATAAGATTGAACCGGTTTGTAACATGCCGCAAAGAATTGTTTGCTCACCCATTAGGTCTGATTTTACTTCAGCAATAAATGAAGACTTTAATACCCCAGCGCGATGACCGCCAGTACCCGCTGCATAAGCTTTAGCCTGGGCTAGACCATGTCCCTGAGGATCGTTTTCAGGGTGAACTGCAATCAGTGTTGGTACTCCAAAACCGCGCTTATATTCTTCACGAACTTCAGAACCTGGGCACTTAGGTGCAACCATTATTACGGTGATATCGTCACGTACTTGCATACCTTCTTCAACAATATTGAAGCCATGAGAATAAGCAAGCGTAGAGCCTTGTTTCATCATCGGCATGATTGCGTTTACAACCGCAGTATGCTGTTTATCAGGTGTTAGGTTTAACACAACATCAGCAGTAGGGATCAATTCTTCGTAAGTACCTACAGTAAAATCATTTTCTGACGCATTAAGAAATGATTGACGACGTTCGCTGATTGCAGAATCACGCAATGTGTAGGCAACATCTAAACCTGAATCTCGTAAGTTCAGTCCTTGGTTTAAACCTTGTGCACCACACCCAACAATAACAAGTTTTTTGCCTTTAAGTGCTTCAACACCATCGGCAAATTCAGCCGGATCCATAAATTCACATTGTGCTAGTTGTGCTAACTGCTCGCGTAAGGGAAGAGTATTAAAATAATTCGCCATTGTTAGTATCCTATAAATTTCGTATTTGTTAGATGCAAGCGCTTGCTGCTTTGCTTAAAGTCACCATAAGGAATTTTTACCCTTGCGTAAAATGATATATTTGCATTAAAGTATTTCAAAAAATGAAATGCTTTAATTAATAACCGCTAACTATTGGGATCACTATGGACCATAAACGATTACATTACTTTCTGGCACTTGCCAAAACCTTACATTTTGCCCGTGCCAGCGAGTTATGCCACATAAGTGCTCCCACCTTAAGTCGCAATATTAAACAGTTAGAGGATGAAGTTGGAGTCGCATTATTCAGTCGCGATAATCGCAGTGTAAAGTTAACAGCTGAAGGAGAATCGTTTATCGACTATGCAACGGCTACGTTAGCTAATTGGCAGCGTTTTCGAGCAAATGTACAAAATCCTGAGCAAACTATTTACGGTAAAGTAAGCATTTACTGTTCAGTAACTGCCTCTTATAGTTTTTTGCATCAACTATTAGAGCAACTGCGTTTGCAACATCAACATATAGAAATAAAGCTTAATACTGGCGATCCCGCAGTGGCAATAAACCGTGTGCTTGACGGACACGAAGCCATGGCAATTGCCGCAAAGCCTGATAAATTACCGACGCAAATTGCATTTGCCAGTATTGGTTATTCATCCTTGGTATTTATCGCGCCACGTATTCCGTCGTTGCTCACTGAAAAACTGGCCCAGTTTGGCGATAAGATAGATTGGTCTGAGCTTGAGTTTATAGTGCCAGAGCAAGGTTTTACTCGTCAAAGGTTAGAGCTGTGGTGGCGTAAGCACGGTATTAATGCAAAGATCTATGCGCAAGTAGCGGGGCATGAAGCTATGGTGTCAATGGTGAGTTTAGGGCTAGGCATTGCCATGGTGCCAAAAATTGTTTTAGATAATAGCCCATTAAAAGATCGCGTTCAGGTGATCAGTGATCAAAAAGAGGCCCCTGCCGGGTTTGAGATTGGTTTGGCAGTATTACGTAAAGAGTTACCAGATGCCGCGTTAAATGCATTATGGGAGATTGCTCAATCACTGAAAAACGTTAATAGCTTAGCTCCTTAGCCGAGTCTAAATACGCAGATGTAAAGTTTATTTACCTTGAATCGTTCCATATGTATCAAAAGTGTGAATGATTGTAATCGTCTAGGGATTAGTTATTAATACCTTGCTATGATAACGATATTGGGTTGTCTCTTTTGGCATAAATAACAACAATGAAGTCGATAGTTAATATTCTTACTGCGCTTTGCATCTCTGTATGGCTTACAGTACCTTGTTTTGCACAGCCATCAGAAATTGAGCCTGTGCAGGATATAACAACAGGGCAGTGGCACTTGAGCCTTAACACGGGATTAGGAGTCATAACAAATCCATTAGCTGGTGGAGGTGATTTACCATTAGTGTTGATCCCAGATATAGCTTATTACGGTGAACAGTTCTTTTTTGATAATGGTCGCTTAGGCTATAGCCTGATACAAGACTCCCCACATACCTTTAATTTAGTCACTGAGTTTAATTCGGAAACTCGTTTTTTTGTTGATTGGCATCCAAGTAACATTTTTGCATTAAGATCAGAAAGTTCATTTACGAACAGTGAAAATGAACTTCAAATCCAACAACCTAGTCTAGATATCCGTGAGCTTAATAAACGTAAATGGGCACTCGATGCTGGCCTGAGTTACCATTATAGCTATCAGCAGCATGTATTTTCCGTGCAGGCATTAGCTGATGTATCCGGAGTGTATGACGGGTGGCGAAGTGCACTGCAGTGGCAAATGCACAAGAACATTGGTGAGTTACAGATTAAGCCGACTATTGGCATCTGGTATAAATCGGCAGCACTGAATACATATTTTTATGGCGTAACAGAAAAAGAGTCTCCAGTTCGTGCAATTGAGGTTGGCAGTAGTTGGCAGCCTTATGCTAAAATAGATGCCCGCTGGCCCTTAAATGGAGCCAACTCATTGCGTTTTCATCTGGCTTATTATGATTATTCCGCCTTAGCTGACGACAGTCCGCTGTTTGAACAAACGTATTCTCTGACTGCCTTTATAGGGTTTGATCATATTTTTTAATATGAAGTATTTACAACTTGGTGCGTGCGTCATTTTTTTGTTGGTATGGCCAAAGTTAGCTGCCGCAAAAAAAGATATATTAACAGTTACTCCAAAAGTCTGTGTGGTTTCCGAACAACAAGACTTTTGCGATGTTGATGTAAAATTTGCTTTAAATATGCCCCATAAAATGGACGTTTGTTTATACAGCGAAGATCAACAACTGCAATGTTGGCAACAGGTTACCTTAGAAGAATTCAATCATAAAGCGCGTGTTCAGGTTGAAACCATATACTCCCTAGTCAATCCTCACACGGATGAATTACTGGCGACAACACGCATTGAAGTACAGAGCACTCGCGCTAAAACAACTCGGCGCCGATTACGTTCTCCGTGGAGCTTTTTTTAATCTTGGAGCTGCAAATGGCAAAGATCTTACTTGTAGAAGATGATTTAGGGTTACAGCAATTAACCCGTGACTATCTTGAAAATAATGGCCTTGAAGTGGCGGTGCTAGACCGTGGCGATGAAGTGTTTAGTTACCTTGAAAACAATCCGGTTGATTTGATGATCCTCGATGTGATGCTGCCAGGTAAAGATGGCTTTAGTGTTTGTCGTCAAGTCAGAGATAAATTTAGCTTACCAATATTAATGTTGACCGCCAAAGGTGAAGACTTTGATCAAGTCATTGGTTTGGAACTTGGTGCCGATGATTATGTTATTAAGCCAGCTGAGCCAAGAGTATTGCTTGCCCGTATTAATGCGCTATTACGCCGTGGCCAAGCTTCAGTAAAAGCGCCAGAAGAATTACAATTTGGCGATTTATGTATTGATAAAACCAGCCGTATTGTTCGCTTAAAGAATAACGAAATCACCCTCACTTCCCATGAATTTGAATTACTGTGGTTATTAGCTTCAAATTCCGGTGAAGTACTAAGTCGTGAACATGTTCATCAACACATGATTGGTCGCCAATATGATGGATTAGACCGCACCGTAGATGTACGTGTATCTCGGATCCGTAAAAAATTAGGTGATAACAGCGATAAACCATACCGTATTAAAACCGTTTGGGGACAAGGCTACTTATTTGTCTCCGATGCATGGGGTATGTAACTATTAATGGGGAAGCTATTTGCAAGTTTATATGTGTATATTATAGTTTCCCTGTTTTTAGTCAGTGGGGTAATTGAACAACTTTGGCCCTATGAAGACAGTCAACAACAAATTGCGCTCGATGATGAGTTTGGTCAATCCCTATGGCTATTAGCGCAAACCCCGCAAGGGCTTACTAAAATAGCCACTCGCTTTCAAAGTGAAATAGTACAAAAACAAGACCTAATGTTGCCCGCACAACAACAACAAGAACTTAACCTACATAATTATATTTATCTATTTGATCAACAACAGCGAGCTATCTGGTATATCGTTGTTGATAATGAGCAATTATTGCAAGTGGGTCCAATTACCGTTTCTGCGCCAGTATTCTCATCCGTTTGGCCTTATCTATTATTATTGTGTGTCGTTGGGATCCCTGTTGGCTTATGGAGTTTTTTACTGTGGCGTGATTTTGCTAAGTTGCGACTGGCCTGTGAAGCCGTTGGTGGATCACAAGACTTTGAGCTGAGCGCCACCTCGAAATCATTCTTTTTACCAATTACCGACACCTTAAGTGCTATGCAGCAGCGTATTCAGCATTTATTAACCGCTCAACAAGAACTTACATCGTCGGTATCGCATGAGTTTAGAACGCCACTGGCACGTTTAAAATTTGCGTTGGCAATGCTTGAGGATAAAGTAGCTGACGAAAAAGCCTTTGAATATATCGATAACATGCAATTAGATATTGTGGAGTTAGAGTCGTTAGTTAAAGAAATGCTTGATTATGCTCGCCTTGATAGCCAACAACCTAATCTTACGGTGCAAACATGTAACTTAGTGCAGCTAGTAGAAAGTGTTGTCACTAAACTTGATTTTGCTACGCAAATAAAACTCAATATGCAATTACCAGCTTTATGCAGTTACACTTGTGACAGTCACTTTATCGCCCGCAGTATCCAAAACTTAGTAGGCAATGCGTTGAAATATGCTCGTCACGAAGTGCGAATTAGCTTAGTTGAAAATACTGGGCAGTTAATTTTATCGGTCGAAGACGATGGCCCTGGCATTGAACAATCACAATGGGATGCAGTGTTTAAACCTTTTGCCCGACTTGATAAAAGTCGCGATAAAAAGACTGGAGGCTTTGGGCTTGGTTTAGCCATTGTGGCAAAAATAGTGTCTTGGCACCAAGGCAGCTGTTCGATATCGAATTCAGAATTAGGTGGCGCCAAATTTACAATCTATTTGCCTAAGTAACCAGAGTTCAGGGTAAGTAACTCCTTTTCTATTGCTATATCTGTGGCTAAATTGATACTCAAAAAAAAAGCGCCTAATAGGCGCTTTTCTGCGGTTAAAACCAAAATCAACAAGTAGCAAAAGAGTAGACTTCACTTTGCTAAGTAAGTTCCATTATTTATTACTTTTAATTTATTTATGTGTTTTTAAAAGCGGCATGAGCATCTGCTCCAAGCCATTGAGTTTAACTTCATACATCATTGCTAATTGAGCACCGAGTGTGCCGTGA
Source organism: Pseudoalteromonas sp. 1181_04 (assembly GCF_052850545.1). Classification (NCBI taxonomy): domain Bacteria; kingdom Pseudomonadati; phylum Pseudomonadota; class Gammaproteobacteria; order Alteromonadales; family Pseudoalteromonadaceae; genus Pseudoalteromonas; species Pseudoalteromonas sp. 1181_04. The sequence goes on along the minus strand of NZ_VXCS01000020.1, from coordinate 26,154 downwards.
GGAAATCCTTGCTGCTTAAACCAGACTAAGTATGGTTCTGGTAATAACAGCAAAGGGCGGCCTGCATATTTACCAAATGGCATTTTTGTATTAATCGCTATTTTTAAAAGCTCTGGATCCATGGTTAACTTAGTTTGCTAGGTTATGCGTGAAGTGTATTACAAAAGAGAGAGAGAAAATAGGCTGTGACGGGCAAGAAACAGCCTATTTAATGAGGGAGAGTAGGGCCCTCATAATTACTAATGGATCTGGTATTGATGCTTTTTGGTAAATCCAAGTTGTTTAAGTTTGTTTATAATTGACGGATCATCGATGCGGCTTGGTGTTTCGCTATCACGCAAGAAATGATTTTCCGGCACTTGATATATATCGAGCATTTTTTGAAATAGCACTGCGCGCATTGTTAACGCTGTCATTCCATTTCTTTGTATTTCATCAAGGCGATTTTGAAGTTCAACCAGTTTTGGGTTATTTACATCATCCGCCACTGTCTGAAACTGTGTAGCAAACTTATTTTTCATCTAAAAACCTTATTTAATAGTAAAAGACAAAATGCCGATAAATACGTATACACAAACATGAGAAGGCTTTTTTTGTGCTAAAAATAGATACTTACGTATTACTCAACAAGTGCAGTTTACTCTTTTTTCATGGGTAAATGCCAATCTGGATGTAAAGCTTTGTAAATGCGCTTGACTCTTATTTGGGGACTTCTGCGGGATTGTTTCAGGCGGCTATATATAAGGATATGAAAATTAAATGAAAATAGTTCTCAGTACCTTTTGTGGTACTGAGAACCTTTCTATATTATGGAAATAATTTTTGTTTTACATGCTCAGCGAAGCCACTACCGGCCTCTAAATAGAAGTTATAAGTAGAGTCAACGCCCATATCTTCTAATTCTTTTTGCTGATCTGGATAGTTAGCAATGGCAGTAACTTGACCTTGGTAACCCGAAGCACGCAATTGCTCTAAAGCAAAAATGTTCTGCATATGTTTCGGCATCGCGAGCATGATCATCTCTACATGGGAGTGATTTACCCGTTGCCAAAAGTCTGGATCGGTTGCATCTGCCAAGAGTGCCTTACGACCTCGTGTAACATGCTTTTCGACCACTTCAGGTTTGATATCTATACCCGCTACAACGCCAGGATGGGTGATGTTAATTGTTTCATATGCACCGGTGCCAATACGACCCATACCAAAAATAACAATCTTGGTGTCATTTAAGTTCACAGGAAGTTCTTCTGCTAAGCGAGTAGGGCTTTCAAAACGCATGAGCCAAGCTTCGATCTTTACATAAATTTCGTTTGAACGTTTATTTAGTGGGGATGCAATGATAAAGGTCATTGATACTGCAATAGCCATAACAGCCAACCACTCAGAGGTGATTAACCCGCTACTGGCAGCAACCATACAGACTATCAAACCAAATTCGCTGTAGTTAGCTAGACTAAAAGCACTTAATAAAGAAGTACGAGCGCGTAACTTAAAGGCATTCGTTAGTACATAATACAGGGCAACTTTGACTGGTAACACCAATACAATAATAAGCGCTATAAGTAATGAGTTGAGCGTCAGATCAGCACCTAAACCAATTGTTAAGAAAAACCCAACTAATAAAATTTCTTTTAGATTGAGTAGTGATTTTGCAAGCTCACTGGCTTTTTTATGAGGAGCAAAGATCATACCGATGATCAACGCGCCTAAATCACCTTTCAAGCCTGCAAATTCAAATGCATGATAGCCAACGACAAGTGCAAAGAAAAAGCCAAACAAAGGTAGTAGCTCACCATGTTTAGAACGATTTAACACCCAAAACATGACTGGTCGTAACAATGGCAAGGCAACTAATAGCGCAAAAGCCCAACCGTTGGGGGTTTTACCTGTGCTGATGGCTAAAAAGATCACTGCAAAGATATCTTGCATAACCAAAATACCAATGGCTATTTTGCCGTGAAGGCTTGCCATTTCACCACGTTCTTCAAGTACTTTTACAGCAAAAACTGTGCTAGAAAAGCTAAAAGCAAAACCAACAAGTAACGCACTTTGCCAACTTAGGTCAGCAAATAATGGCAAAGAAAGTGCGCCTAAGAACAGCATCAAACTGCAAAAAATAGCGCTACTAATAATAATATGTAAAGAGGCTGGGGCCCAAACTTGTGGCTTAATAAGATGACTAACTTTTAGTTTTAGACCAATACTAAATAGTAATAACGTGATCCCTAAATTAGCAATCGTATTAAGTAGCTCAGTGGTTTTAAAGCCAGATAAGTTCAGTACAAAGCCAGCAATCAAAAAACCGATTAGCGGAGGAAGTTTAAGTTGGTACACGGCAAAGCCACACACAAATGCGACAGCAAAATATAATAGTTCCATAATTCTTAATATCACTTCATTTGGTTACCTAGTGTAGCGAAATATCAGCATTTTTGAAAATCATTCGTGTATATTATGCATATAAATTGCGCGCATAGAGATATACCTGTGTATGAAAAACACTCGTTTAGTTAATTATTCTGCTAAAAACTCAAAAAATAGTTATTTTTTCACTGACAGCAGCTTTTAAATATGGTTAAGATGCAGTAACAAAGGAATTTAAGCGTGATTCAGGTTTAGGTGAATTAAGCTTAAGGAGAAATAGATGTTTAAAAAAATTCTTGCATCAGTCGGTATTGGTGCAGCAACAGTAGATACCGTGCTTGAAACTGAGCATTTACAACCTGGGCAATTATTTAATGCCCAAATAGTGATCACCGCAGGGGATGTTAGCCAAGCGATAACAGGTCTTGATTTAGCATTAATGACGCGCGTAAAAGTGGAAGGTGAAGACGGTGCTTATTTTACCAATCATATTATTGATAAGTGGCGTATAACCGATATTGGTACAATTGAACCTGGTCAACAAAAACACATTCCGTTTGAAGCGCGCTTACATTCAGAAACACCGATCACCGAAATCAACGCCGGTTATAACCAATCACATGTGTGGCTTGAAACAGGTTTAGATATTGATTTAGCACTTGATCCTACGGATAAAGATCATCTTCATATTTATCCAAATGATGCCGTAACTACTTTTATGCAAGCGATGGATAAACTGGGTTTTAGCTTGGTAAAAGCGGATGTTGAAAAGGGCTTCTTACGTGCTAGTACGTTTAACTCTGTCTCTGGTTGTTATCAAGAGCTGGAATATAAACCAAATAGCCGTAGCTTGTTCGGTATTCAAGAGATTGAACTATCGTTTGTGCCTGAAGCTCATAAAACTCATGTTTTAATTGAGCTTGACCGTGGTTTTCGTGGTGATGGCTATGTTGACCTGACGATTGAACATGATCACGTTAATCTTTCGCATTTATGTGATCAATTAGAACGTTTGCTTGCCTAGCTATTCAGAGCTCGGTTAGTTAGCTAAGCGTAATAAGTAGCCCAGTATTGACTGGGCTTTTTTTATGTTAGGAGTTTTTATGCGATTAACAACAAAACCATTTTCTCAACTGTCTGCGCAGGTACTGTTTACTATCATGCGCACGCGGGTCGATGTATTTGTAGTTGAGCAGCAATGCCCATACCCTGAATTAGACGATATCGATTGCACTGCAACAACTCAGCATCTCTATTGGCTCGAGGCTGAACAATTAGCTGCATACGCACGTTGTTATGAGAAAAATGAGCAGTACAGCGCTATTGGTCGCGTGCTGGTTGAAAAATCACAACGGGGTAAGGGGTTGGCAGTGTTATTGGTTAAAGAGGCGATCCAGTGTTGCTTTACGCATTGGCCGAACAAGGATATATACATTGGCGCGCAAACCTATTTACTCGCGTTTTATCAGTCGCTGGGTTTTCAGTGTATTGGCGAGCCTTATTTAGAAGATGGTATTGCACATCAAGATATGATTTTAAAAAACCGCTCCGTGTAAAGAGCGGTTTTTTGAGTTAGCCTAATAGCGAGCTGACAAACACTAAACCAATTGCAATTGGGCAAATGAATTTAATATACCATGGCCATATTTTCCAAAATAGGCTGGTAGCAACTTCTGGGCAGCCTTGTTGTATTTCGTTTAATAGTGAGTTGCGATACCAAATCCAGCCGACAAACAAGCAACACATTAAACCAAGAATAGGCTGACCAAATTTAGTTGTGAGCGCAATAACTAAACCAAACAGCGCATTAAAGTTCAGGACTATCGTAAAGCTCACCAATGCTATAATCGTTCCTATTAACCAAGTGGCTTTTACACGGCCAAGATCAAAGCGCTCTACCGCATACGAAACCGGTGCTTCAAGCATTGAAATAGACGATGTCAGTGCAGCTATACTCATCAATGCAAAAAAGGCAAAGCCAACGAATAAACCAATGGTGCCCATGCCATCAAAAAGAGCGGGTAATACTTGAAATACTAAAGTGTCTTCAGAAAGCAACTCTCCAGTAGCTGAGAATATTTCCACCCCTTGTGCCTGCGCAACGTACATCGCAGGGATAATTAGTAACCCAGCAACAAAAGCAATAAACACATCAATAAGGGTAACGTAGGCGCCAAGTGAGACTAAATTTTCTTTTTTACTAATGTAGGAGCCATAAATGATCATCACACTAGTGCCTAATGACAACGAAAAGAACGCTTGTCCCAGTGCACTAACAAGTAATTCAGGGTCTAAAATAGAGCTGAAATCAGGCACTAAGTAGGCTTTTAGGCCTGTCATAGCGCCTTCTTGCATCATCACATAAACAATCAGTGCAAATAAAATAGTCAGCAATGCGGGCATTAGGCGTTTTGACCATTTTTCAATGCCATTTTCTACTCCGCGGCTAATGATTGCGACAGTAAGAATAATAAATCCAGCAGTAAATATAAGGTTTCTAGAGATTGACTGCTCACTCAACCAAGTTGAAGAGCTCTCACTGCCCACTAAAGTCGCAATGGGCTCTAGAGTGGCACTGATCATCCAACCGGCGACAATGGCATAAAAGCTGAGGATCAGTCCGGCACATATGATACCGCCAAAACCGACCACAAACGCAAAACGTTTTTGGAGCGGGTTATTTGAAATTTTCCGCAATGAACTAACCGCATTGGCTTGACCATGGCGACCAATTGTTAGCTCTGCCATCAGTGCTGGGTAAGCTAAACAAAATGCTAATACAAGGTAAGCAATTAAAAAGGCCGCGCCTCCATTGCTGGCTGTCTGTGTTGGGAAACCCCAGATATTACCAAGACCTACTGCAGATCCTGCTGCGGCCATAATGAATCCAAAACGGGAGCTAAACTCCCCTCTGACTGCGCTCATAATTATTTTTTCTTCTCTATATAGTGACGGCGCTGACAATCTACTGTAAATGTTAAAAAATAAAAAGCTCTTATTTTTAACTGCAGCCGTGAAGAATTAACGCCTGACTGTATTTACAAAACTTAGAATGCCAATGCTGTTAACATTTATAATTTAAGTTGTTGTTATCTAATCATAATGAGGTGATTTATGATAATGTAAACTGTAACATAAAAGTTACAATTGTTCTGGGTTATGTATTTTAAGGGTAAAGCATGCACCCGCTAGCTGCTTACTGCGATTTACGCTTACACTGCCATGATGCCAATCAGCTACTTTAGCTACTATGGCAAGTCCTAGGCCATAACTTTGATCGGCTCGATTGCGATGACTCTGTTCTTGAAAAAAAGGACTAAAAACTTTGTGCCAATTTTGCTCTTCGATACCTGGACCATCATCCTCAACAGTGATTATCAGTGTTTGCTCTTTCATTGATGCTGTGAGAATAATTTTTTGTTTGGCAAAGTCACAGGCATTGCTAAGCAGATTAGTGATTGCGCGTGCTAACCAGTGTAAATCTGCATAAATATGAGAATTATCATGACAGATAAGTTGTAAATCAAGTTGTTGCTGTACTAACTTAGGCTCTAGTTGTTGTATTAGGGTGCTTAGGTAGCTGTTTAACTCAGTGTGTGAGTAGGTCAGTTGGTTGGCTTTTTGCTCAAGCGTGGCAAATGCTAAATAACTTTTCAACATTGATTCCATTTGGTCTAAATCAGCTTCCATACGATTTAAATAATGTTTTATTTTTTCTTCGCTATGACTATCTAGTGCCGCATCTAAGCCAAATCGTAGGCAGGCAATGGGGGTGCGTATATCATGAGATAAACTCGAGGCCATCAGTTTATTTTCATCGAGTAATTTTTCGATCTGGCTTGCCATGCGGTTAAAAGTAAGCTCAACATCTTTAATGTAAGTGAAATGGGATACCCGAATGCGAGCATGTAAGTCGCCACTGGCAAACTTTTTAGCTGCGTCATTAACCACGCCTAGTCGTTTAGCTAATGGTGCAATAATAAACCCCATAAACACACATAACCCAGCGTAAAACATTAAGGTAAGTAACATATCATTTTGTTGATCTTGTTCGTGGGGTTTTTCTAAACGTAATTTAAGATGAAAAGGCGCAAGCAAATCATTACTGTAGAGTAGGTAATACCCTTCTTGATCTTCTAAAATCAGTCCGCCTTCAGCATTGATCTCTTCTAGCAGTGATGGTGGCAGCGCTAAAGATTGCGTGGCTCGATAACTTAATCCCAACGAAAACTGTTGTGCAAGTAAGGCGGTGTAGTCTGCTCTTTGCATGAAGGGTTGGCTGGCAATTTGCTGGCTGAAGCCCATTAAAAGTTTACTTTGAAAGCCAAACTCATCCTGCGAGGTATGAGTTTGCTGACTAAAAGCATCAATTAACCAACCTAATATCACAATCGAGAGCAGGGCACTGGCTAATAAGGAAAGATAAAACTTTTTCATAGCGTTCGCCAGTATACCTTAGCGGCGATCACCAAGCGCTTGCGACGAGTAAATAGCCTCGCCCCCAAATTGTTTTAATTTTTTCAGGTTGCTGGGGATCATCATTAAATTTTTTACGCAGCGCAGAAATGAGCACATCGACACTGCGATCAAGGCCATCATATTCACGGCCCTTGGTTGCTTTGAATACAGCATCTCGCGACACAACTTGCCCTGCGTTACAGGCTAAATAATGCAGTAATAAGTACTCAGCGCTGGATACCCCTTGATCAATATCATTAATAAAAACATTGCGAGATTGTGTATCAATTTTTAAAGAGCCTACCTGAATAATGGTATCATCCGCTTGCGACTCCGAATTATCGTTATTGGCGCGCAGCGCCGCTTTGATCCGCGCTAGTAATGCACGCGGCCTGACCGGTTTCATTATATAATCACTGGCACCGACTTCAAGACCAATCACTTCGTCCATTTCTTCGTCTCGAGCGGTTAGCATAATAATAGGGCTTTGGTAAAATTGACGTAGTTCACGACAGACACTAATACCGTCTTGGCCGGGGAGCATAATGTCGAGTAAAATTAAGTCAGGCTTGAGCTCTTTTACATGACTGACAACTTGGTCGCCTCGCTCACAAATATGAGTTGTGTAGCCTTGCTCAGTTAAATACTCTGCCACCCACTGGGCTAAAGAGCCGTCATCTTCAACAAGTAATATTGTGCCGTAATTATCCATGCTTTATCTCGTTTTAAAAAAGCCGCCAGCGGCGTTTCTTTTGGCGATTTTGATACACCCATTGCAACTGTACTTGTGTTGATGCAATGATCTTACCGGTATCGCTGTTTATTAACTCAAATGAAATGCTTTCAACAGAATCAAAAGCATAATTTAACTTTCCGCTATTTTGTCTAAGCCAGCATTGCATAATATGCTTCGATGTTGCATCACGTAAACAGTAATTACCGATGCTAGTTTGTTGCCAGCTTAACTCAATATCAGCATAGCAGCTGCGTCCTTCTCGCAGTGCAACACAGGTATCGGGCAATGCAATTAAACTACTGTCGTGCGGTTCTTCGCCATCGGCCAATAACGGCTTTGTGTTAAGTAACAGTAATAAAATTACTGTGGTTTTAAAATACATAGCGCACGCCTACCATGGCTTTATGCTGATAATCCTGAGATACAATGGGACTGTTGGAAATTTCATTTGAAAACCAGGTTGATAGCCAGCCACCTAAAAATACCCAGTGTTGATTGAGTGGGTACTCGGCGTGGAATTCAAAAATCATACTCATTGCGGTGTCTGTTTGATAGACCGCACGAGTAGCGGTGGCTTCCTCTGTTGTAATACCAAAATAGTAATTGGTGAAATCAGCTGAGTAAGCGCTGATACCAACACCGGTGCGAAACTCCCAGTTTTGCCATGGTAAAATATGACTAAAAAAGCTATTTACAACCCAGCCATTATGAGCACTGGAAATGTCATGTAAGTATTCAAAAGAGATTTGTGAGTTTTCAAAGCGGCGGGTAAGGCGTAAGCCAGTATCAAAGTCACTTTTTCGGCTTCGTATTCCTTTAAGTTCTGACACCACTCCACTGCTATAAAAGTCGAGTCCTGTTTCATCAAACCCAGCTTGCATATTAGTGCCAAGAATATCAAGATCCCAATCATACTTATTGATGATGCTATAACCAATAATAATGCCGCCACTGAGTTGGCTATGATCAATATCTAAATAAAAGCGTTCGTAAGAAATAGCAAGATTAATATCAAGTTCTAGGCCGTCACTGTAAGAATCCATTCCAACTAGATAAGAATCTTCAACATAATAGCCCGCACCCGCGCTCCAATCCCAAGCAAAGCCTGTGGTAGGCTCTAAGGTATTATCAGCATAATAGCGATTGCTGGCATTGCTAGAGGTGCTCCATAAACCCACACTGATCAGTAATAACAGTAGTTTCTGTAGAGTGTGTTGTTTACGTTGCATCCATGATCCAAATAAATTAAGCAGTTGTTAAGTGTATTATATTGTCAAAGAGTTCCTTTGATCTGTAAAAAATTGTAGCCAGTAGTCATTCTGCAGACATGAACTTAGTGTACTTTAATTTTATCGATCAAAATACTACTCAGATAATAGTGCATCATCGGTGTTAGAGCACTCACTTCAGTGCGATTACACGGTCCTTGAAGTTTAGCTAAACTGGTCATTTTAGAAATGGTTTTATAGCTTGGTATGCTGACCTCTTGATTGGCACGGGCAAGACGTGCTTGCTCAGTATTTTGTTGATGGATAAAAGTGGCTACTTCAAGCTCATTACTGATCACTTGTTCATCACTGAAGCTGTAAATAAGTGGTTCGCGGTGGAAGCTTGCACTGTCGATTGAGGATTTTCCAAACCACACTACATCACCTGATGCACGATGGATCAGGCGCATGCTAACCTCTGCATTGATGGTTGAGCATTGTTGGATCGGATACAGTTGTGTTATTTGCGCAAATAAAGGATACGCTTTATTCGGTGGTTGTATTTGATATTCAGTATCTTCAATAAAGTTGAGCTCTAGCTGGTGTATAGCTAGGGTATAATCACTATTGCCTTGATCAACGACACGTAAGTTCATAGTCGTTAATGCATCAGTTATTTGTTTAAATAGGGTATCCGTGACACTTGCTTTATCGGCAATAACTTGCACAGTTTGGTTACGAGTAATTTTATGCGCTGGTAATTGTACTGATTTTACTTTCGGTGAAGCATGTTCGGTTTCATAGGCTACTTGATAGCTTTGGCTTTTTAATTGCGGTTTGAGTGGCATTTCTAAAGGCGCAGCAGGTGGCGGCGCAGTGACACAGGCCGTTGTAATGAAAGTAAAAAAAACTATTGATAAATAACGTATGAACACTTTAAAACCCTTTGAAAGCTCGATAATCGGAATATTGTACGTTAGTCTTAATAAAACTTCATGGTATTATAAGGCTAAGAATGTCTTAATCTAGATAAAAATAATAAAAAATGAAGCCTTTTGTGTCGTTAATCAACTCCTTTTTTTTCGTTATCACGTTAGTTTTATTTCAATCGCAGGTTCATGCCAGCAAGCAACAGTGGCAAGAATTTGTCAATGATTACACACAACATATCGAACATAAATTAAAAAGCAAAGGGATCCCAGGGGCTGCGTTGTCGATAGTTAATGGCCCTGATGATACGCATATACAAGGGTTTGGGGTAACAAAGCTAAATAAGGGCTTAGCAGTCAATGCCCATACTCGGTTTCGCTTAGCATCGGTATCTAAAACGTTTGCAGGCTCACTCAGTGCAAAGTTAGCCAATGAGGGGAAGTTTGCTTTAGACGACCCTGTCAGTAAATTTATTCCAGCCTTCGCCAATACGGATTACAAAAATAATTTAAAAGTTTTTCACTTACTCAGTCACTCCAGCGGTTTAGTACCTAATGCGTATGATAACTTGATTGAATCAAGAATGAGTTACCCTGATATAGTGCAAAAGTTGTTGAGTGTTGAACCTATCTGCCAACCAGGGCTGTGCTATGGCTATCAAAATGTGATGTTTAGCTTAATTGCTGAAGTGATCAAAAGCAGTACTAAATTGGATTACTCTCGGTGGATGAGTGAATTTATATTTTCACCATTAAATATGAATGATGCAAGCCTGGGTTATACCGCGATGGTAACAGATGATAATTATGCTCATCCCCATGTAAGAGGGCGCAAACGCTGGCATACCGCAAAATTGAAAAAAAATTATTACAAGGTACTTCCCGCAGCCGGCGTTAATGCTAGTGCCAGTGATATGGCTATTTGGTTAAAAGCGCAGTTAGGATATTACCCAACGGTATTATCCAGTGTAGTGTTAGCCAGTCAAACTCGTCCTTATACGCATACAAAAAAAGAGTTACGGCGTCGAGTGTGGAAAAAGCACCTTAGCGAGGCCTATTATGGCTTAGGCTGGCGGGTTTACGAATATGATAATGAAACCATTTACTATCATAGCGGCTGGGTGCAAGGATATCGCAGTGACCTTGTAGTAATACCGCACTTAAACATAGGTTTCAGTCTGATCCTTAACGCCGAAACCGGTATCATTAATGAATTAACAACAGAGTTTATTGATCGTGTGTTGCTATTCAAACGCTCACAACAACTAGCAATGTATAAAGAGGAAGACAAATGAACTATATTTTAGCGAGCGTAATATTACTGTTTACTGCGAATTTAACAGCAGCACCGCAAAGTATTTTTTTGTTTCGCCATAGTGAAAAATTAACAGGCAACGATCCCCATCTTACGGATGCCGGCAAGCAACGGGCGCAGCAGTTAGTGAGTCTGCTTAGTAAAGTCCAGCCAACAGCAGTTTTTAGTACGGACTATAATCGCACTATCGAGACCGCAACTCCTATTGCTGAACATTTTAATATTACAATTCAAAGCTACGACCCTCGTGACTTAGCCGCATTTAAACACACTGTTTTAGCGCAAGATGGCGTAGTGGTGATTGTAGGCCATAGTAATACCACGGCAGAATTGGCAAAATTAATAGCGCAAATAGATGTTGAAAAGATGCCTGAAACTGAATTTAACCGCTATTTTATCTTACAAAGCGAAGCGCAAGGTTATCAGTTGAGTGATATGAAGATGAATTTTTGAGCAATGTAATATATTTATTTACAATTTATTGCAGTTGCGTCGCAGATATAAAAAAACCAGCAATTGCTGGTTTTTTTATAGCGGAATAGAAAATTAATTACGTGGTAATTGGATCTTCTTTTCTTCGCTTTGGCGATAAAGCACAAGGGTGTGGCCGATTGACTGTAATTTCTCAGCACCGGTTTCACGAATAATAGCTTCAAAAATCAGTGCTTTAGTCTCACGATCATCAGTAGGTACTTTTACTTTAATAAGTTCGTGGATTTCTAGAGCGCTTTGAATTTCAACTAATACACCTTCAGTTAAACCGTTAGAACCAAGAAGTACAACTGGTTTTAGAGAGTGTGCTTGACCTTTTAAAAACTGCTTTTGTTTGTTCGATAATTTCATGTTGTTACAAATTTTGCTGAATATGGCTTGAATTAAGGGTATTCTAACGCCATCTAGAGAATATTACTAATTAGTTGCGTGTTAATTTATGACGAATAAGAAACTTTCGGCCAGTTCACAGCGATGGTTGAAGGAACATTTTGATGATCCTTATGTTCACGAGGCACAAAAGAAAGGTTGGCGCTCTCGTGCGATTTTTAAACTCGACGAGATCCAAAATAAAGATAAATTACTACGCCCAGCCATGACTGTTGTTGATTTGGGAGCTGCGCCGGGAAGCTGGTCACAGTATTTAGCAGAAAAAGTAGGCGATAAAGGGCAGGTGATCGCTTGTGATATATTACCTATGGATTCATTGGCCGGCGTTGATTTTTTGCAAGGAGATTTCCGAGAAGAAGCTGTTTTAGATGCGTTATTAAATCGCATTAATGGTAAAAATGTTGATGTGGTGCTCTCTGATATGGCACCAAACATGAGTGGTAATAGCTCCGTTGACCAAGCTGGAAGCATGTATTTAGTGGAATTAGCATTAGATATGTGTAGCCAAGTTTTAAAGAAAAATGGTGCATTTGTTGTTAAAGTATTCCAAGGTGAAGGCTTTGATGAATTCTTAAAAACAGTGCGTGATAGCTTTAAAACTGTAAAAATCCGTAAACCCGACGCCTCACGTGCGCGATCACGTGAAGTATATATAGTAGCGACAGGCTACAAACTGTAGTACAGTTGTCAGGCGTTTAGTTGAATTTAAATTAATTGGATACAAGAGGTTAACCCCTTGAGCGATATGGCGAAAAATCTAATACTCTGGCTGGTCATTGCAGTTGTGCTAATGTCAGTATTTCAGAGCTTTAATGGTGGCGATCAAACAGACCGTCAAACTAGTTACAGTCAATTTGTAAAAGATGCCCGAAGTGGCGCTATACAAGAAGTGGCAATCGAAAGTACCAGTGGCACAATTACTGGCACTAAAACCAATGGCGATCGCTTTCAAACGATCATGCCTATTTATGATAAAGACATTCTTAATGACTTATTAAAAAGTGATGTGAATGTAAAAGGTGTGAAGCCAGAAGAGCAATCATTCTTAGCGAGCATCTTAATTTCATGGTTCCCAATGTTATTACTAATTGGGGTATGGATTTTCTTCATGCGTCAAATGCAAGGCGGCGGTGGCAAAGGTGCTATGTCGTTTGGCAAGAGTAAAGCACGCTTAATGAGTGAAGACCAAATTAAAACCACCTTCGCAGATGTTGCCGGTTGTGATGAAGCTAAAGACGATCTAACAGAGCTTGTTGATTTCTTACGTGATCCATCTAAATTCCAAAAACTTGGCGGTAGTATTCCTAAAGGCGTATTAATGGTTGGTCCTCCAGGTACGGGTAAAACCTTACTTGCTAAGGCCGTTGCTGGTGAAGCAAAAGTACCATTCTTTACGATTTCAGGTTCAGACTTTGTTGAGATGTTTGTTGGTGTGGGTGCTTCGCGTGTTCGAGATATGTTTGAACAAGCGAAAAAAGCAGCGCCATGTATCATCTTTATCGATGAAATTGATGCCGTAGGCCGTAAACGTGGCGCAGGTATGGGTGGTGGTCACGATGAGCGTGAGCAAACACTTAACCAAATGCTAGTAGAGATGGATGGCTTTGAAGGCAATGAAGGTATTATCGTTATTGCCGCGACTAACCGCCCAGATGTACTTGATCCAGCATTACTTCGTCCTGGTCGTTTTGACCGTCAAGTAGTGGTTGGCTTACCTGATATCCGTGGCCGTGAACAGATCCTTAAAGTACATATGCGAAAAGTGCCATTAGGCGATAACGTAGAAGCTTCTGTTATTGCGCGTGGTACACCTGGATTTTCTGGTGCTGATTTAGCAAACTTAGTCAATGAAGCGGCTCTATATGCTGCACGTGGTAATAAACGTGTTGTTAGCATGGCTGAATTTGATGCTGCTAAAGATAAAATCATGATGGGCGCAGAGCGCAAGACCATGGTGATGAGCGAGAAAGAAAAAGAAATGACTGCGTATCATGAAGCCGGACATGCAATTGTTGGCCGCATCGTACCAGAGCACGATCCTGTTTATAAAGTATCGATTATTCCACGTGGCCGTGCCCTTGGTGTAACGATGTATTTACCAGAGCAAGACCGTGTTAGTCACTCTAAAGAGCTATTGGAATCTATGATTTCAAGCTTATATGGTGGCCGAATTGCTGAAGCACTGATTTATGGTGAAGATAAAGTAACTACCGGTGCTAGTAACGATATTGAACGTGCTACTGACATTGCGCGCAAAATGGTTACACAGTGGGGCCTAAGTGAAAAATTAGGGCCATTACTATACGCTGAAGATCAAAATGAGATGTACATGGGTGGCGGCGGTGGTCGTGCCATGAGCATGTCGGATGAAACGGCAAAAGTAATTGATGCTGAAGTTCGTTTGTTCTCAGATCGCAACTATCAACGCGCTGAGCAAATCTTGAAAGATCATATTGATATTCTGCATTCAATGAAAGATGCATTAATGAAATATGAAACGATTGATGCTAAGCAAATTGATGATCTAATGGCACGTCAGCCTGTACGTGAACCACGTGATGCGCATGACCGCCGTGATACTGCTGATAAAAAACCAGCAGTTGAAGAGAGCAAAGCAGAGCCAGTTGCTGAAAAAGACGACAAGCCAGCTCAAAAAGATGAAACAAATCTTGATGATAAAGCTGAATAACAGTTAAAATAGCTAAACGAAAAGCCCCGATTGTCGGGGCTTTTTTGTAACTGGTTAAATAAAGTATATATATCAATGCAATGGATGTATTGAAGGTGATAGATGACCACAGTTAAGTTACCTAGAGGTCGCAGTTTACACCTCGACACCCCAGTTATAATGGGGATCTTGAATGTCACTCCTGACTCTTTTTCAGATGGTGGGCGCTACTATCAAACAGACAGCGCTGTCATACAAGCTCAAAAGTTACTCGCAGATGGTGCTACCATATTAGATATTGGTGGCGAATCAACACGTCCTGGTGCGCCTGATGTTAGCCTTGAGGATGAATTAGCCAGAGTAATACCCGCAATCGAGGCAATTCGTGCCCACAGTGATAGCGCCGTTAATGATTGCATCATTTCGATTGATACCAGTAAAAGTGAAGTAATGCGTCAAGCTATTCTAGCTGGTGCTGATATTGTTAATGATGTGCGTGCTTTACAAGAGCCAAACGCACTGGCAACAGTTGCTCAGTATCCAGACGTTGCGGTGTGTTTAATGCACATGCAAGGCCAACCTCGAAGTATGCAAAACTCTCCACATTACGATGATTTATTCAGTGATATAAATGATTTTTTTGTACAGCGGATCAATGCCTGTGAAACAGCGGGTATTCAGCGCCAGCAAATTATTTTAGACCCCGGGTTTGGCTTTGGTAAAACCCTCAGTCACAACTACCAATTACTGGCGCGGTTTAATGAATTTAACCACTTTGGTTTACCTGTTTTAGCAGGACTATCGCGCAAATCAATGATTGGCAACTTATTAAATAGACAAACAAACGAGCGCCTTGCTGGCAGTTTAGCAGGGGCATTAATTGCAGCGCAAAATGGCGCAAAAATTATTCGTGTACATGATGTAAAAGAAACCGCAGATGTGCTTGGCGTGTGGCAAGCTTGCGAACAAGGAATTTAAAAATGAAAGAAAGAAAGTATTTTGGCACCGATGGTGTACGTGGCATGGTAGGTGAATACCCAATTACACCAGAATTTGCACTTAAATTAGGTTGGGCTGCAGGCAAGGTACTATCAAAAAATGGCACTAAGAAAGTCATTATTGGTAAAGATACTCGCATTTCTGGTTATATGTTAGAGACATCACTTGAAGCGGGTTTGATCGCCGCAGGTATCGATGTGGTATTACTTGGCCCGATGCCGACGCCAGCCGTTGCATATTTAACGCAAACATTTCGTGCTGAAGCTGGAATTGTGATCAGTGCATCTCATAACCCATATCATGACAACGGCATTAAGTTTTTTTGTGGCCGAGGTTTGAAGTTAGCTGATGAAGTTGAGCTACAAATTGAAGCAATGCTTGATGAACCAATGACCTGTGTAGCATCTGATAAGCTAGGTAAAGCCCGCCGTTTAGAAAGCGCTGATGGCCGTTATATTGAGTTTTGTAAAAGCCAATTCCCACAAGGCCTGTCGTTAGAAGGTTTAAAGATTGTATTAGATTGTGCCAATGGTGCAACTTATCATATCGCACCATCAGTAATGCGTGAATTAGGCGCGCAGATAATTAGCCATGCTTGCGAGCCAAATGGTGTAAACATCAACCTAGAATGCGGTGCGACCCATGTTGATGCATTAAAACGCAAAGTATTAGAACATAATGCTGATGTCGGCATTGCCTATGATGGTGATGGCGACCGTGTAATGATGGTTGATCACAATGGCCGTGTCTTTGATGGTGATGATATTGTTTATATTATTGCCTGCCAAGCTGCCAATGATGACATGTTAGGCGGTGGTGTTGTTGGCACGGTAATGTCTAATATGGGTCTTGAAAACGCGCTTAAAGCGAAAGGTATTGAGTTTGCTCGCAGTAAAGTGGGTGACCGTTATGTAATGGAATTACTACAAGAAAAAGGCTGGAAAATCGGCGGTGAAAGCTCAGGGCATGTATTGAATCTGGATTTGATCAGCACCGGTGATGGCATCATTTCAAGCCTACAAGTTTTGGCTGCTATGGTGGCGCAAAATCGTACGCTAAAAGATCTTGGCGCAGGGTTTGTTAAATACCCGATGAAGATGATTAATGTGCGCTATAAAGCGGGCACAGATCCAACACTTGCACCAGAGGTTATTGCTGCGGTTGCTGATGTTGAAAAACAACTTGCTGGTAAAGGCCGTGTGTTATTACGTAAATCTGGCACTGAGCCGGTTGTTCGCGTGATGGTAGAAGCCGAAGAAGAGAAAATAGTCCTTGATAGTGCACAAAAAATTGCTGCAGTTGTCGAATCTATGAGCAAACAAACTGATTAAGAACAATAACCTCTTGTAACTTTGGGCGAGTCGAGTTACTATCTCGCCCGCTTTCTAATGTGGAGTGGAAAAATGGCAATACGCAAGCCAATGGTCGCAGGCAATTGGAAAATGAACGGCTCGAAAGAGTTAGTACAGCAATTATCTGACGCTATCAACAACGTAAAATCAGATCAGATAGACGTTGTGGTATTTCCACCTTACCCATTGTTACCTATGCTAACAGCAACAGGTGTAACAACTGGGGCACAAACGGTTTCTGAAAATGAACCGGGTGCATTTACTGGTGAAGTTGATGCGCAATTAATTAAAGATATAGGTTGCCAATATACCTTAGTTGGTCACTCTGAACGTCGTAGTATCTACGGCGAAAGTAATGACACTGTTGCAGCTAAGTTTGCTCGTGCACAACAAGTGGGTTTAACACCTATCTTATGTGTTGGTGAAAGTGAACAGCAACGCGAACAAGGTCAAACTGAATTAGTCGTTGCTGCACAAATTGATGCAGTAATTGATAAATTAGGTCTAGCAGCACTGAAAGATTCTGTGATAGCATACGAGCCCGTTTGGGCCATTGGCACAGGTAAGACTGCATCGCCTGAACAAGCACAACATGTGCACAAATTTATCCGTGATAAAATTGCTGCTAACAGTAGTGATTTAGCACAAGGGCTGACCATTCTTTATGGTGGCAGCGTAAATGAAAAAAATAGCGAATTATTATTTGCACAACCAGATATAGACGGCGGCCTGATTGGTGGCGCTAGTCTAAAAGCAGAGTTATTTACTGCAATCTGCGAAAGTGCAAAAGGGACCGTATAAGATGTACGAAATTTTATTAGTAGTTTATTTAGTTGTTGCTTTAGCGCTTGTTGGTATGGTTTTAATTCAACAAGGTAAAGGCGCAGACATGGGTTCATCATTTGGTGCTGGTGCCTCTGCAACCGTTTTCGGTTCGTCAGGTGCAGGTAACTTTATGACAAAAACAACTACAATCTTAGCCAGTGTTTTCTTTGTGCTAAGTATTGTACTAGGTAACTTAACTGCAGGTCAGATAAAAAAGACTGATGAGTGGGAAAACCTAGAAGCAGCACCAGCAGTTGAAACAATTGCTCCTGCAGCTGATGATGTTCCAGTAACATCAACGAAAGAGAAATCTGACGTACCAAATTAATACTTATTAAAAGTATCGTTAAACGATTTATCATCCTCAAATAAATCATATGTTTAACACCTAAAGCGAAAGCTTTAACAATGCGGTTGTGGTGGAATTGGTAGACACGCTACCTTGAGGGGGTAGTGCTTTCGGGCGTGGGGGTTCAAGTCCCCCCAACCGCACCATCTTATAAAAACCAGTAACAGCGATGTTACTGGTTTTTTGCTTTTTGTGGTCTGCAATTAGCACAGACTCTCACCTCGATTAGCTCCTCCTGTTTATTATACCAATCGTGTTAAGTTACTGACCATTTATAGCGACAGATAAATACAGTGATAACAAGGCGTAAATTTTGACATGTAGTTGTTCTACTTGAAAAAATTATAACGCAGTTAGCGCTTTATTTAGCGCGCTAGAATGATTAAATATTTAAGTCGATTGGTATTAAAATTAGCATCACTTCAAGTATAGCGCTGTAGCGCACAGACGAAAAACGACGGTTAGTCCAAGTTATCAATACCTATTACGTTCTTTGATATATGGATTTATCCATTGGAGGCCTGAGTGACTACAACGTGCACCTTACCAGTTTGTAAGCAATCATTTATTAAACTATTTACCTAGACTCGAATACCAATGGTTTGTTGAAAATTGCACGCCAGTAGAGCTGTTGTTTGGCGAAACACTCAATATTGCTGATAAAGCGATATTGAGTGTTTATTTTCCAGTGATGGGGTGGAGAGTTTTGGTCTGATGGTTATTTTGCAAATACGGTAGGAAAACATGGTGACGGATCAATGATAAGAAAGTATGTGAAAAACTAAGGAAATAATTATGACCAACTCCATTTGGATCATCAGTTAGCTATGTTCTAACCAAATACCCCGCTCACGAAGTGAGTACTGCGTTAGCAGAAGGGCTTGCCCGGGGATGTTTATTAAATTGTTAGTCAGTCCATAGTTATAATAGTAGGGGCTACCTCAGTAAACTATAGGCCGCAGGTAAACTAGTTATTACTTTCTTTGTTATGTTCTTCACGTACAGCTTGTAATTCGTCAACGAGCTGTTGGGCTTTTTGCTTGGTTTTTTCAGTTAACTCACCTGCTGCTTCTTTACTTTCAATCCAGGCATCTAAAGCCACTTCTTTGCCATCATCATACATATCAAGGCCAAGTTTTTTACTTTCTTGCAGTAGCTCATCAAGTGATTCACCTTTAAATTGATTGCTGGTTTCTTTTACTTCATCCCATGCATCATTAAGTGCTTTTTTAACCTCAGCTTTTGCTTCAGCCGCTTCTTTTTTTGCTTCGCTGGCGTCTTCGCAACCGGTTAGTGCTACACAGCCTAATAAAACTAAACTTGCTAATTTGTTCATATTTGTTCCTTTGTATAATAATTATGTCCCGAGGAATATTTCCTCTGGTACAGTATTGATGGCAATCTTAAAACAAGCAATATACAGGCTAGAAAATGAATATACCTCGAACAGCACGACTTAATTTTAAATTAATGGATGAAAATGACAGTGCGCTACTGTTTGAACTCGATAACGACCCACAGGTTATGGAGTACCTTACTCGTGGCAAGACGACGACTATGAGCACCATCAAAGACGTTTTTATTCCGCGCATGCAAGCCTACCGCAATCCACAACAGGGCTGGGGGCTTTGGCAAGTTAACCTTAATGATAATGACAGCTTTATTGGTTGGATATTAATTCGGCCAATGGGGTTTTTTACTGCAGAGCCGGATTTTAGTGATATTGAAATTGGCTGGCGTTTTAAACGCACAAGTTGGGGTAAAGGTTACGCCAGTGAAGCCGCGCAAGCCGTTGCCGATGTGATCACCGCCAATGCTGAGATCAAGGCACTTAGCGCCACTGCACTAAAAGACAATAACGGCTCGATTAAAGTGATGGAAAAGCTGGGTCTGCAGTTTATTGAACACTATACCTATAGCGACGAGTTCGGCGAGTTACCAGCCGTGTTATATCGAAAATTTGTGTAAAGTTATTCATTGTAGTTTGACCCTTGTTAACTGAATGTGTATTAATGGGGTTAATAAAATAATCAAAAAATAAAATCAACAAGGAATTAAATATGTTTGCAGGTGTAAAACATTTACTGATTTTTAGTGTCGTTGTAATGCAGTTACACATAACTGCATTGGCAGCTAGTGGAAAAACAGCCCAAGCGGCAGTGGCTATGCCCGATAGTTACAGTAGTGACGTAGCAAGAGCCATTTTGGAGCAGGGCGGTAACGCGGTTGATGCAGCCATTGCTGCGCAGTTTGTATTAGCCGTTACTTTGCCTGAAGCGGGAAACATTGGCGGTGGTGGTTTTATGCTGATCCAAAAAGACGGGCAAGGCGACTTTATAGATTACCGCGAAACAGCTCCAATTGCCGCCCATCGCGATATGTATTTGGATGACAAAGGTAATGTGGTTGCAAATAAATCGATATACGGCATTCACGCCAGTGGGGTACCCGGTAGTGTGGCGGGTATGTGGCTTGCTCATCAAAAACACGGCACACTAGATTGGAAAATCCTTGTTGAGCCTGCAGTAAAGTTAGCCGAACAGGGTTTTATTGTTCACCCGAAATTAGCCAGCAGTATTGAGCGCTACATTGCCCGCATGGCTAAAAAAGACGTAACAATTAACTTTGCTGATTATTTTGCCAGCGCTAAAGCGAATCAAAACTTTAAGCAACCTGAGCTTGCAGCCACGTTAAAACGTATTCGCGAGCAAGGTAAGGCAGGATTTTATGAAGGCGAAACTGCTAAAATCATTGCCGATTTTATGGCTGAACATGGCGGGATCATTACGCAAGCGGATTTAAAATCCTATCAAGCAAAATCACGTACACCAATGAAAGCAGCTTGGAACGGTTACCAAGTACTTACATCACCACCACCAAGCTCCGGCGGTATTGCAATAATACAATGGTTAAAAATGTACGAGCTGACTAAACCCAAAGCAGGGCTTGAGCATAACTCCACAGCATATATTCATTTATTAGCAGAAACTGGCAAACGCGTATTTGCTGATAGAGCAGAGTACTTAGGTGATCCAGACTTTTTTGATGTGCCAAAGAGCGAATTAATCGCCATGGATTATCTTAAAAAGCGCAGTAGCAGCATCACACTCGATAAAATATCGACGACTGAAAACATTAAACCAGGGTTATATGAAAGCGAACAAACCACGCATTTTTCTATAGTTGATAAATGGGGTAATGCAGTATCGAATACCACCACCATTAATTTAGGTTATGGCAGTGGTGTAGTCGTTGCTGGCGCGGGCTTTTTGCTTAACGATGAAATGGATGACTTTAGTGCCAAACCAGGGGTGATGAATGTATTTGGCGCGCTCGGTGGTAAAGCCAATGAAATCCAGCCGCATAAGCGTATGCTTAGTTCAATGACGCCAACTATCTTACTCAAAGACAATAAAGTTAAAATGGTTACCGGCTCACCTGGCGGCACCACCATAATAAGCTCGGTGTACGAATCTATTTTAAACGCGGTTGAATTTAATATGAGCGCCGATGAAGTGGTAAATAGCCCGCGTTTTCATCATCAACTTTGGCCTAAAAATGTCATACGTCATCATGCAGGGTTAGATGCAAGCGTTGTTAAAGCACTAGAGAAAATGGGCTACACCTTAGACGAGCGCCATTTTGGTGATATGCATGTGATCATCGAACGTGATGGCAAACTAGATGCCGGCTCAGAAGCGTCAGGGCGGGGTAAGGCGATGGTGTTTTGATCGCAGCTTTAAGCGGTAAGTCATAAGTTGTAAGATTGCTTGGTGATAAATTAAGCGATTGTAGTTGGGGTGAGGGTAACGAAACCCAATTACAAAAAGGTTTTAGGAGCTAGGTAACTAGGTGTTAGGGGAGTGACTCGTAGGCGCGAGTTTACCTCGCGCAGTACGCAGTTTAATGAAATTGGCTGTCAGTGAGCGACTTGCCGTAGCATGTGGTATCACCAGCACCAAAAGTAGGCGCTTGGCAGCGAAGGCCCTTGTCGAAGCTCAAAAACAAAAGTAATTAATATTGCGCTAGGCAATGACTATTTAGCTTCACAAGGTTTAGCGTCATTGAGATCTTTGGATCAATATTCATTACGGGAGATGAACCGCCCATAGCACTTCCTGTTAATAAAAGTGCATGATGGGTGGTGTGGGGGCTGGAGGTTAGAGACCTCCGGCTACCCGATTATTTTTTATGGCACTGCAAAGTTTACTGCGTGGACATTGGTTAAATTAATTTGTTGTTTTGCATGCCACAGATCGTAGTTATCTTGCATTGCTAACCAACTCTCAGGAGTTCTGCCAATGGCTTTAGATAAGCGAAGTGCCATTTCTGGTGAGATTGCACTTTGACCTTTTAGAACTCTATTTAATGTAGACGATGCTACATCTAGTTGTTTAGCTAAATAACGGCAACTAAAGCCTGCAGGCTCTAGGTAAACGTCATAGATAAACTCTCCTGGGTGTGGTGGATTATGCATAGTCATTAGTGATAGTCCTCATAATTGAGAATGTATGCATTACCATCGATAAACTCAAAAGTAATGCGCCAGTTACCATTTACAGTAATAGACCAAATCCCGTCACGATCCCCTTTGAGAGGGGGCAATTTAAAACCGGGTAAATTGATATCATCAATTTCTTGTGCGGTATCTATTGCTGCAAGTTGCATGCGCAATTTGCGTTGATGTTTGGCCTGAATTCCAGCAACACTTCCTGTTTGGAAGTATTTCTTGAGGCCTTTATGTTTGAAAGATTTAATCATGGCACAAGTATAGCGCGATGCGCATCACTCTTCGATAAAAATATCGCCCAATTAAGCGGATGAAAACAGTGGGCTAAAATGTGGAACGAAGCGAAACTAACTGTTTTTTGTTCTTGTTTAACAGCTTGTTATACGTTTTATACAAATCGTGCAAGCATTCATTTTCTATGTCGTTAAGCAGTGTGTCACCGTGCGTTAACTTTAGGTTGTTAGAGTCACCTGTATCAAAAATTGACCTGACACCATCGAGTACACAAAGGAAACCAAAAACAGATTCATTTACAGCATCAGATATAATACTTTTTACCATATCTTTATCCGAGTCACTTAAGGAATTAAACCAAGCCTCCTGAAACGTATAACGAGCTTGTAGAATAACCCGTTTTTAATTTATTTTTATTGATGCATTAACCATAGCCGAGTTCCTATTCTGATTCAATCGACAACTGACTTTTACGTAAAATATAAAAAGAGCATTTGCTGTTGCTTTAATGGGCGTTTTGGAATGTATGACAGGTGTTTAAGTGGCTTATTTGATGAGGTAGCAGCTTACCTTTATTAATGCATCGTGTTTTACGCATGCTAATATTAGCCTTTAAGATAATCCTCATTTACTTCTCATTCTCTGCTCTTTGTGCAAAAAATCTTTTATTGAATTATTCATAAAGAGGTTCAGAGACGCTGCGCATTAGAGTAATAGATTAGCTTCATCTACTCGATGCCTCGTAAAACATAACGCTTTGCCAATGGGCAAATGCGAACGTTGTTGGACGAAGCCCAGTGAGTATTTGTCCCAGCCGCGTTGTTTGCGGCGATTTTGGGCAACTTGTTAAGCCTCATTTTCTAACAAGTTCCTTAATGCTTTTTACAACCAAATCACGGTCTGCGATGTGCAGATGATGCTTTTCTGATTCCGAATAGATAATTCGGCTATTTGTAGATAAACTTTTAAAGTAACTCTCTGCATTTGCATATAGGGAGTCCATTGACTTCGCGATTTCCTCGGGAACAAAAGGAGGGTCATAACGCTCTTCGGTCTGTTTTGAACGTAAAATTATAATTGGCTTATCACCGAATTTAGCTGCTTCAGATAGAATTTTGTAGCTTTTCATATGATCTACGTTTTCAGGAACTCTTTCAAACATTGGATCATGAACACTTTGCTCAAAATTATAAAAACGCTCCAATTTTTCATTGTTTGTTTTAAAGTTTTCAGGCCACCTTGTACCCATAGTGTAAAAGTAGCCTAAAGGAGGTGGATCAATCAGCACAGCCCCCATAACCTCTTGTGGATATAGGTTATTGAATGCCGTAATGATATAAGATGCATATGAGCCACCAGTAAAGTAATACGGCATTTTAACACCGGCTACTTGAAGCAGTTTTTTTAGCCTTTTAGCCATATCATCGACGGTGAAAGGCACGGGACCTTTTTCACTTTTTCCAAGACCTGATCGATCATATAAACAAATACTGAAATCATTTTTCAATTGTTTAATATTCTCCAACCAAACCCCATCAGAACCAGAACGACCGAAGCCTTGCTCAACTATTAATTGAGGCTTGTCATTTTCGTAGCACTCAAGATACAACTTAAACCCACCAACATCATATAGTCCTGACGTTGTTGGTTGTAACTCTTGCTCTGTACCTGGTGCACCAAAGCTAATAAAAATTGAGAATAACCATATAATTGATTTCATTTAGACTCCATTCCCTCGATGAGGCATAACTTCGGCATGACACGATTGTGTACGCCCGACATGGGCATTGACTTATGAGGTGAAAGTCCTCTGTAGGAAGATCACCGTTTAAATAACACGCTATTATTAAACGATAGACACTCGCGAATGGCAAGGGCTAAATCGCGAGAGATAGTCTGGAGGAAGCAGCTAGCATTCTTTATGATAAATAAATGTGAGCTGATGAGAAAAAACATCATATGAGGCGTAGGCTGGAGACGAGCTAGCACAAGATAGCGAAGTCATGCGATCTAACGGCCACCGTAAATGATGCAGTTGTGCAGAGAAAGTCGATGCACCTGTTCTTTATAGGTAAAAAAGGGGGAGATCTGATAAACACGCATTCGCGCTAACGCTTGGAGGAGGGTCAGTGAACGACTCGCCATAGCCTGTGGAATTACCAGTACCAAAAGTAGGCGCTTGGAAGCGAAGGCCCTTGTCGAAGCTCAAAACAAAAGGAATTAACATTGCGCTAGGTAATGACTATTTAGCGTCACAAGGTTTAGTGTCATTGAGAGATATTTGGATCAATATTGATAACGGGAGATGAACCGCCCATAGAAGGATGCTAAGAAGACACCCATCTTATGATTTGCAATGTATCAGTTACGTACTAATTTTATTATTAGCACAATAAATGAGCAGGTTGTCACATGGCTATTGCGAGAAAGCGTCAGATAAGTTTGGCTGATACAAAGTACTATCATTGTATTTCTAGGTGCGTACGTCGAGCCTATCTATGCGGCGAAGATCGTTTTACTGGCCAATCATATGAGCATCGCAGGTGTTGGGTTGAAGAGAAGCTATTGGCTCTTTCTAACGTGTTTTGTATTGATGTTTGCGCATATGCAGTGATGAGTAATCATACGCACTTAGTGTTGTATGTTGATGATAAAAAAGCGAAACGACTGAACGATAAAGCCATTATTATCCGTTGGCATAAATTATGTAAAGGCACCATGCTGACAAATAAATATGTTCAAGGGGGCAAGCTAACGAAAGCAGAATGCTTCTTTTTAAATGAGACCGTCGATGAGTACCGTGAGCGTTTATCAAGTATTAGCTGGTTTATGCGATTATTAAATGAAGATATAGCTCGCAGGGCGAATAAAGAAGATGGATGTACAGGGCGATTTTGGGAAGGCCGTTTCAAATCACAAGCACTGTTAGATGAAGCCGCATTGGCTGCATGTATGGCGTATGTTGATTTAAACCCAATCAGAGCGAAGATAGCTCACACACCAGAAACATCGGATTACACGAGCGTACAAAAACGGATTGAAAGTGCAACCGACGGTAAACAACCAATACAATTACTACGCTTTGCAGGTATGCCAAGGCAGCACATGGCAAAGGGCTTACCATTTGAGTTAAAATCTTATTTAGAACTTGTAGAGTTAACAGGTCGTTGTATACGAGAAGATAAGCGCGGTTATATAGATAATACTCATTCACGGTTATTGGAGCGGGTAAATATCTCAGCAGATAATTGGTTAAAACTCACGAGCCACTTTACACGGGTGTTTCATGGCGCAGTCGGGAGGCCAACATCGCAGGAAGGATACT